>JBFWJP010000026.1:0-10433 GCA_050253135.1 Desulfurella sp.
GATGTTTAATTCTTATCCTATCGTGGATGTTTTTAATGCTTATTTTAATTATCAGGTAAGGTTTTCTAATTTATATAGTTTTTTTAATAAGGATTCTACCATAAAGATACAAGACATAAAAGATGAGTTTAAAAAAATTGCTCAAAAAAACAATATGTTGCTTCAAGACAAAAATATCCCTACTATGACAACTCTAAAGTCTCTTACATCAAAAAGCTATAAATTTTGGCAAGCTGACTTTTACGATCCTAAAAACTCGATATTTATTGAGCTTGAAGTAAATACGCAAAAAAATCAATCTGCATGGGTCAGCGCCATTGGTCAAACGTTCATGTATATCGCAGATGCAAGATTTAGACATTCTACTTACATAATTTTTGTTATAGATAAAATCATTAAGCGGGAGCTTAACGATAACGATAGATACTTGTTGGATTTTTTGACACAGGTTGGTATTTACTGCTACACTGTATACCAAAACGACAAAGACGAAATTAAATCATACACAACTATTCCTCCTAATTTATTTTACGAAAGATAGCTATTTTTTATAATAATTTAGATGCCTTAAATATTCTTTTTTAAATAGAGGTGTGTAATTTATGAGGTTTTCTTTTTCTTTGTTGTTTAATACCCTAACGTTACTTTGTGCGCATGTTGTTGGTTTCATGAGGTTTGTTGCATAATTGTCTTTTAGCGGATAAAAGCCATCGCCTGCTACGGTTTTGTTTCCATGACAAAACAAACAGCTTCGTGCTTTGCCAATCGTGTGAGGAAAGTATGGTTCCCAATCCGTACCCATAAATCTATTATTTACAATCACTTTGCCTTGTGCGTTTTTATAGCTAAAGTAATACTGATACATTGGGCGCAATATTACATATTTATTACCCATCTTACCTAGTATTACATATTCCCATCTTGTAAATAAATACCCAATATGCCAAAGCCCTGGCACTAATTTACCAGTAAGAAAATCTTCCTGCATAGGAGGTGGTGGGTTTTTACCTTCTTCTATAAGACCTATAGCGTGAGATAAAAACTTATCTGCTTGTGGGTTACCCGTAAGTGTAAAAGCAGACCATTTGGCATAGTCTTTTGTATCGTCTTTAAGGGCATAAAAACCAAAATCGTATATAGTCCATTGTGCATGGCAGGCACTGCAAGAGACATTTTCGTGATATTTATGGCCAGGTATGTTTGGATTGAAAAGTTTTATATGTTTAAAATACCTGGTAGGTTTTGTGCGATACCCACCATGACATGTTTGACAACTTACCTGCAAGCTTTGCGTTTCATTATGATAAAATTTACCATTTCCCATAACTTCTTGTTTTGTGTGGCAGGACATGCAAGTCATATGCGCTTTGTAGTGTACATCTTTTGCTAAATAATTGTAATCGATGCCGTATATCACAGGAGGAAAATTACCTTCTTTGTTTATTGGGGTTCTGTATGTTTCGCCAAACTCTTTTGGAAACATTCCCAAGTAATCAGTGCCTACGTATTGCTTGTTATGACAAGCCAAACAGTTTTGCATTTGAGGCTTTATAAATTTGTGGTAAGCTATATTTGAGGGTTTGCCGTGCATAGCTTTATCTTTTCCAAGATATATGCCGTCTTTTGATAAAGGCATGTGGCAGGCAGCACACCCAGAAGGTCTGTATAAACCAGTGCCTTTTTCACCTTCAGTTGATATGTGGCATTTAAGACAGTTTTCTCGTAGAAACTGAAAAGATAGCGTCTCAAGTGTGTTTTTGCCTTTTGATGGTAGGTCTTGAACTGTGTAGTTTGTCTTTTTGTGAAGAAGCGTTAAAAGTGTTTTGTTTATTTCACCATAGGCTGTATAATGCAGTGAGCGCTCTACATCATAAATTTGTTTTGCGTGGCATTTGTAACAAAAAGTATTCCAATATTTGGGCGATGAGGGGTTTTTAATGATCATGTTGTGTGATAAAAGCGGTTTATTTCTATCTTTTGGCAATACATGGCATGATTGACAGCTAAAGTTGTGTGGTGGCGGCATTTGTTCAATGCCTTTATGGCAAGACAAACAATCGTTAAAATTAGTGGCTTTGCTAATTATAGGAAACAACAAAAAAGCCAAAAAAAATAAAATCCGCATACAAAAAGTATAGCATAAAAAAAATTTTTATAAAAGTAAATTTTAACTTACTTGACAAAAATAACAGACTATATTATAAAAATAAAATAAGCGCCGAGGTGGTGGAACTGGTAGACACGCTACTTTGAGGGGGTAGTGAGGGTTTTCCTCGTGCGGGTTCAAGTCCCGCCCTCGGCACCAATTAAAAAGCCTTTTTTACATATCTTTTATACCACTTGATAAATTTGATAATTAATGTAATAATACAATTTAATTTTAAGGGGGTGTTATGACGCAAATTGAGTATGCCCAGAAAGGCATTGCTACAAAGCAAATTAAAGAAGTTGCAACCAAAGAACAAAGAAGTGAAGAATTTATAATGGAAGGTTTGATAAAAGGAACGATAGTAATACCAAAAAACATAAATCATCAAATTGAGGCAATGGGTGTAGGTAAAGGCTTAAAAACCAAAGTAAATGCCAACATTGGCACTTCAAGCGATATAGTTGATATAAATGCAGAATTACTAAAAGTAAAAGCGGCAATCGAAGCCAAAGCTGACTCAATTATGGATCTATCAACAGGCGGTGATTTAGATTTTTTTAGAAGAAAAATCTTGGAAGAGTCAACTATTGTGGTTGGAAACGTTCCAATATACCAGGCTGCAGTTGAAGTTGCAACAATGCAGGGTTCTATCGTTCACCTAACAAAGGATTATTTATTAAAGACTATAGAAAAACAGGCTCAAGATGGCATTGATTACATGACACTGCACTGTGGAGTAACTCAAAGCTCGCTTGAGAGATTGATCAAACAGAAAAGGATAGAAGATATAGTTTCAAGGGGTGGTTCTTTCTTAGCTGTTTGGATGCTTTATCACGAAAAAGAAAACCCACTTTATGAGTATTTTGATGATGTACTTGAAATTGTCAAAAAATACGATGTTACAATATCTTTGGGTGATGGTTTCAGACCTGGTGCCATAGCTGATGCCACAGATAGAGCGCAAATTGAAGAGCTAATTATTTTAGGAGAATTGCACAAGAAAGCTTTAAGTGCAGGTGTGCAGTCTATGATAGAAGGTCCGGGTCATGTACCCATTGATCAGATTATTACAAATGCAAAAATAGAAGAAGCTGTGTGCGAAAATGCACCGTTTTATGTATTAGGCCCAGTTGTTACAGATATTGCACCAGGCTATGATCATATAACAAGCGCGATAGGTGGTGCGCTTATGGCTTCATATGGCGCAGATATGCTCTGCTATGTGACAAAAGCCGAGCATGTAAGACTACCAAACCCAGAAGATGTAAGAGAAGGTGTAATAGTAACGCGTATAGCAGCTCATGCAGCAGATATTGCAAAAAAGATCCCAGGCGCAATTGATTGGGATATAGAAATGTCAAAGGCAAGAAAAGATCTTAATTGGAACAAAATGATCGAGTTGTCTATTGATCCAGAATATGTAAAAGCACAAAGACAGTCTTCTTTGCCAAAAGAAAATGATGTATGCACAATGTGTGGTAAATTTTGCGCAATCAAATTACTAAACAAAGCTTTGCGCAATAGATAGATGAATACCACTCGTATTGTTTTGGAAATTCTATACAATAATAAAGGTAATTTTGTTAGCAGTGAATATTTGTGCTCAAAAACTAAAGTATCTAGAATTGCCATTTGGCAACACATCAAAAAGTTACAAAAGCTAGGCTATATTATTGAAGCAAAAAGAGGTGTAGGTTATAAGCTGACTCAAAACCCACATGATTTACTTAACATTTATGAAGTCGAAAAATTAAAGCAATCAACGACAGTTAAAAATATATTTTTTTTTGAAAACACTACCTCTACAATGGATGAGGCAAAAAAAATCTTAGAAAACAATAAGGATTTGGCTGATAGAACTCTTATTGTTGCACTTAACCAAACACAAGGTCGAGGCCGCAAAAACAGGCACTGGCTATCATTTGGTGATAATATATATGCCTCTTATATTTATTTGCCAAAAAATCTTAGTCCGCAGGATGGTTTATTAATAATGTTTGCAAGTTGCATTGCTATAGTGCTAGCCCTAAAGCAAATTGGTATTGGTGCAAAAATTAAATGGCCAAATGATTGTCTTGTAAACGATAAAAAAATAGCGGGCGTGTTAGTTGATGCAAAAAGCGATATATCTTTAATAGAAGAGATTGTTATAGGTTTTGGTGTAAATGTAAACTGGCAAAATATACCAGAAGAAATCAACGCAACAAGTGTATATGAGGTTACAAAAAAAACTACTGATAGGTTGTTCATTTTGGGCAAGATTGTGCAATATTTAGAAGCGCTTATTAAACTAATTGAAAATAAACAGAAAAGTAATATAATTAAATTATGGAGGCTATACGATACAACACTTAACAGAAAGGTAGAGATTATTAGTGATTCAAAAAAAATTATTGGTTGGGCTAGTGATATAGATGAGTATGGTTTTTTGCTTTTAGAGACTCAAAATGGGGTGCAAAAAATTATTACTTCTGATAGTGTGAGGTTTTTGTGATTGAAGAGCTTATCGCTCAAACATTGAATAAGGCAATAGAAAATAATGTAAATCTAACCCCTTATAATTATTACAAACTTTTTATAGAAACTGCAACTCAAAATGGTTTAAATTTAGCCGATTTAAAAAAATACTTGTATGAAGAATACAAAGAAGACGAATTGACAGACCAAATAAAAGAAAGAATTGCAAGAATCGTTGATAATGTAAAAAAAGAAATCTCAAATGCAAGTCAAAATATTAGCGAAACTCTCATTGCTCAAGAAAACCTACACTTAGAAGATGCTTCAAATGCATATGAAGAAATAGAAAAGCTTAAAAAAATAAATCTTTCTTTAAAGATGAGCCTGGAAAAGGCTATGCGAAACATTGATCTAGAGCGACAGTCTTTAGAAAAAATAAAAGTAAAAGTTTACCGTGATAGCTTAACAGGCTTATATTTGAGAGAATACTTGCAAATTAAGTTAAAAGAAAATTTATACTATATGGAACGCTACGGTCGTATTTTTAGCTTATTTATGATTGATGTGGATGATTTCAAAGACATAAACGACAAGTTTGGACATCAAATTGGAGATAATGTACTGTGGCAAATCGGCAACTTGATAAAGAAAAATATTCGATCATCTGATATACCAGTGCGTTATGGCGGAGATGAATTTGTTATTTTAATGCCCGAAACGGATATAAATAGCGCAAAAAAAGTGGCGGAAAAGTTTACAGATAAAATGTCTAAGGTTATTTTTAAGAAAAAAGATGAAGAGTTTAGAGTTACTTTTTCTATTGGATTAACTTGCGCAAGAAAGGATGATACGCTGGATTCTATAATGGAAAGGGTTGATGCTGCATTGTACTCATCAAAACGATCTGGTAAAAACTCCATAACAGTATTTGACTAAAATGTTTTTTCTTAGTTTTATTTTAAATGTTATTGCAATTAGATAGAAGAAAGTTTAAATATTTTGATTATTCTTTGTTTATAGCTGTGTGCTTGCTTGGGGTTTTGAGTGTTTTTTTAATTTATAGCACTGATGCAGGCAAGGTTTTTTACAATAAACAAATATTATGGGAATCTCTTGGATTGATTATATGCATATTTGTTGCAAATATGGACTTGAAGTTAATTAAATCTTACGCTTTTGTGTTTTATGTTTTTGTTTTATTGATCTTGATAGTTGTATTTTTTATAGGCTTTGTAGGGCATGGTGCAAAACGCTGGATTTCGTTAGGCTTTTTTAATATACAGCCATCTGAGTTTATGAAATTGGCAATCATTCTTGTTTTGGCTGCATATTTTGATGAATACATAAAAACTTCTAAGTATAATTTTAATGATTTGTACCTCCCACTAACTTTAGTTTTAATCCCTGTCGCTTTAATTGTAAAGCAACCAGATTTAGGCACAGCCTTGATTGTCCTTATCGTTGGGTTAGGTATAATACTAAGCGTTGGCGTAAAGAAAACATTTTTAATTAAATCTATCATCTTTTTGCTTATTGCCGCCCCATTTTTTTGGAGTTTGTTAAAGAGTTATCAAAAAGAACGCCTTATTGCATTCATTAACCCATACCTTTCACCTCATACATTTGGTTATCACATTATACAATCAGAAATCGCCGTTGGCTCTGGAGGTATTTTTGGTAAAACAGCAGCCAAAGCAACACAAACAGTGCTAAATTTTTTGCCAGAAAACCATACAGATTTTATATTTGCTGCTTTTTGCGAGCAATGGGGTTTTATTAGTGCTTTGGTGCTAATTGGTTTGTATCTTTTTATTATTTTTAGATGTCTATCGTTTATAAATATTGCAAGTTCTATATTCGAAAAGATTGTAATTATTGGTATTACTACGATGTTATCAGTTTCTGTAATATTCAATATTGGCATGACTATTGGTTTATTACCCGTTGTAGGTGTGCCTTTGCCTTTTGTAAGCTATGGTGGATCTGCTGTTATAACAAATTTTATTGCAATTGGTATTTTGCTAAATATTAAAATAAAAAATCAAATCTATAGGTGAGGTGATTATGATTGAGCGCTATACAAGAAAAATTATGGGTGATGTTTGGACACAGGAAAATAAATATCAAAAATGGCTCGAAGTAGAACTTGCAATTATGCAAGCAAATGAGGAAATAGGCACAATCCCAGCTGGTATAACCGAGAGTGTTAGAAAGAAAGCAAAGTTTAATGTAAATCGCATTGAAGAGATTGAAGAGATAACACGCCATGATATTGTAGCTTTCAATGAAAATGTAAGAGAGTATTTGACACCACTTGAAGGCAGTTTTTTGCACTATGGTGTTACTTCGTCTGATATTGTAGATACGGCAAACGCATTGCTTTTAAAACAATCATCTGAAATAATCATCGAAGACATAAAACAACTGCTTGAAACTTTAAAAAAGCGCGCTTTTGAGTTTAAGGATACACCTATGATTGGCCGCTCTCACGGTATACACGCAGAACCAATAACATTTGGGTTTGTAATTGCTTTATGGTATGAAGAAATGAAAAGAAACCTACAAAGGATGGAGCAAGCAAAAGAGTCTATTTCCTACGGCAAAATTTCTGGTTCTATGGGAACATTTGCAAATGTTGATATTAAAGTTGAAGAGCGTGCCTGTGAAATTTTAGGACTAAAACCTGATCCTATCTCAAACCAAATTATACAAAGGGATAGGTATGCTCAGTATATGACAACACTAGCAATAATTGCTGCAACTATCGAAAAAATTGCACTACAGATAAGACACTATCAAAGAACGGAAGTGCAGGAAGCAGAAGAGTTTTTTCATGGTGGCCAAAAAGGTTCATCAAGTATGCCTCACAAAAGAAACCCAGTGTTAAGTGAAAATCTAGATGGCCTTGCAAGGCTTGTTAGGTCAAATGCGCTATGTGCTTTAGAAAATGTAGCTCTATGGCATGAGCGCGATATTAGTCATTCTTCAAATGAGCGCATAATACTGCCAGATTCAAGCATTGCATTAGATTTTATGCTAAATAGGCTAAATGACATATTAACAAAATTGGTTGTGTATAAGGATAAAATGCTAGAAAACCTAAACTTAACAAGAGGTGTTATATACTCTCAAAGGGTAATGCTAAAGCTCATAGAAAAAGGACTTGATAAGGAAACTGCATACAAGATTACACAAAGTAAGGCTTTTGAATCATGGAATAATAGATTGGATTACAAAACAATACTTTCAAAAGATGAAACAATTAATAAATATTTAAGTCCCAAAGAATTGAATGACTGTTTCGATTACACTTATTTTACCAGAAACATTGATAAAATATTCAAACGAGTATTTGATAAATAGTTAAAATTGTGTTATATTTTGTTTAGACAATTTTAGAAGGCTGGATCATTATGTGAATGTAGAGATTTTTGATTTATTGGAAAGCTGTATAATAGTATTTGATTTTAAAAAGTGTGTAGTTTATGTAAATAAAAATGCAAGAGCTTATTTTGATTTAAAATTAAAAGACGACATAAGAAACATATTCCAAGAAGAGGATAGAGTTGTATTTTTTGATAATTTGGTTGATATATTAAGCAAAGAAGGGTTATATAAGAATTTTATACGCCTACTTGATAAAAACAAAAAAGTGCAGTTTTGCTATATTAATGGTTTTAAAAACAGTGATTCTTATGTGTTTGAAATCATCGTACTTTCTGGTTTTAACAAGCTAGGTTTAAGTCAGAGAAACTTAAATTACAATTATTTAAAATATATTTCTCAAGGCATTGCCCATGTACTTAGAAACCCTATAATGTCAATAAGCGGCTTTCTAAACCTCATTAGAAAAAAACTGCCAAATGATATAAAAGACGATATTGAACCATATCTTGAGTATATTCAAAGTGAGTTTTCAAAAATTATGAAAATTGTACTTGATATTGAAATAATAAATAATGTGTCCGATTTAAAATTGGAAAAAGTTAATATTAATGATTTTTTACATAGTGTTTTTGAAAATTTTCAATTGGAAAATACATTAAAGCCCATCCAATATAAGTGCCAATTTGATTGTGGTGCGGATTTATACGTAGACAAAAAACTTTTTGGTTTAGTCTTAGAGGAGATTTTAAAAAACGCTTACGAATCTATTGAAGAAAAAGGAAACATATTTATGTATTGCCAAAAAGAAGGCAATAATGTATTAATTAGTATCGAAGATGATGGTGGAGGCATTGATAAAGAAAGGCTAAATATGCTGTTTACGCCGTTTTATTCTACAAAGCCAAAAAATATTGGTTTAGGTTTGTTTATATCAAAACTCATAATGCAGGCTCACAAGGGAAGGCTGCGCGTGATTTCTAAAAATAATACGACTACAGTAAAATTAATTTTGCCTATAGAAAAGCGCTCCAAGATGCGTATAGAGAGGCTAAGCGTTGTTTAAAAAAAGTATAAGAACAAAAATTGTAGCGTATACTTTTTCGATAATGCTTATAGTTTCAGTGCTATTTAGTATTATTTCTTTGTATAATTTACTTACCTTAAGGAGTTTTTTTATAAACTCAAGCAAAAATGTTTTTGAAGCGCAAGCAAGACATTATTTAGAAGACGAGGTTGAAAGCTATGCAAAAATTATAGAAGCTAATTTAAACATTAAAGAAAAGATGTGCGATTCTACCGTTAATTTTCTCCAAAAAGTGCAAGACCCAAAACAGTATATACCAAATATTTATACTGTAATGAGTAAAGATTTAGATATAAAGAGCATAGCTATTTTGAGAAAGAATTTTTCAGCTCAGTACACTTACCCAGCTGATGTAAAATTTGATGGTGCAATAGCTCAAATTAAAGCGCATGAGTATAAAAAATTTTCAAAAGACTCCTATTTTGTTGATTTTTATCTAAATAAAGACAAAAATGCGTATTTTGCTTTTTTGTTTCCTTTTAAAGGCGATAGCTACATCCTTTTTGAAATAGATCCTGTAGGAATACTTTCAATATTGCAAAGTGCGCAAATTAAGCCAATGAGTGATAAGTATTTATGGATGACAGACGCTAAAGGTGTTTTGGTGTTTGACCCAAAGGTTAAAGAACATCCTCTTATTACATTAAAAGACCATGTAGATTTGACTGACCCAGAAAATGGTGAAAAGTTAGCACATTTAATGACAAATTATATTTTAAAAGGAAAAACCGGCACATCTTACTATACATTTCGCGGTGTTGAAAAATATGTTGGATATACTTCAGTACCTAAAACTGGTTGGGCTTTAGGTTTAACGTTACCAATTAACAGCTTGTTGGAAGGCGTTGGTAAACTTAATCAGCAGATTAACTCTAAAACAATTTTGATGCTTGGAATTTTTTCGTTTTTTAGTGTTATTACTATTTTAATAGCGCTATTTTTTAGCATGTGGGCATCAAATAGAATAGTAAGGCCCATTTTGGATGCTACAAATACAATTAATGCGATAATAATGGGTGATGTTTCAAAGCGTATAGCATACGAAAGCAATGATGAATTGGGCGAGCTTGTAAAATCTGTCAATAATTTGATGGATGCTTTGGCTCAAACATTGGCTAATTTAGGCGATATTGCCGTTAATAAGGAGAACGAAAATGAGCAGCTTTAACGAAATGGATGAGATACTTCAGGACTTTATTGTAGAGACAACAGAGCTGTTAGAAGGTCTTGATGAAGACTTAGTGGCGCTTGAGAAGTCTCCTAAAGACGCTGATTTGCTAAATAAGGTATTTAGAGCTTTTCACACTATAAAGGGCTCTTCAAGTTTTTTAGGTTTTGATAAAATTACACAGCTTA
>JBFWJP010000027.1:0-10236 GCA_050253135.1 Desulfurella sp.
ATGATTTGATAAAATACACGCTAAAGTATGAAGATTTATACGATATATGCCCTGTTAATGTGTTTGAGTTTGAACCGAGTGATTTTGAACTTCCATCATTTGATGTAGAACGTGTATTTTTTTCAAGTAAAAGAGCGTTTGATTTTTTTGTGAAAAAAATAGGTATGAGTTTTTTGTGCAGCAAAAAAATCTTAAGCGTCGGTAAGCAAACCGCAGATTACATAAAAAGCTATGGCTTTAGCACAGAATATCCCAAAATTTACCGCTCAAGCGAGCTTGATTTAAAAGATACACTTGTAGTGTGCCCAAAAGAACACGGTTTGTATGATTCAAAAGCCATAGTGTTAGAGGTCTACAAAACGCTAAAAAGCGCTGATATTGACTATTACACATATGAGTGTGATTTTGACTTTGCACTTTTAACGAGCCCTTTGAGTTTTGAGTATTTAAAAAGTGCTGGTTTTGAAGGTTACTTGAAACGCGTAAAAAAATATATTGTATGTATAGGTACTACAACGCAAAAGGCAGTAGAAAAATTTGGATATTCTTGTATAATACCACAGGAGTTTACAATTGAGAGCATGTTTAAACTATTGGAGGGATTAAGTTGAACGCAAAAGAGCTAGAAGAGTTTTCTAAGACGCTGAGAAAGGAAATATTAATTTCTATAAATGGTGCAAAAAGTGGCCATCCTGGTGGTAGTTTAAGCTCAATTGATATATTAAATACGCTGTATTTTGGTAATGTATTAAATATTAACCCTAAAAACCCACGTAATGAAAATCGTGATAGATTTGTTCTGTCAAAAGGCCACGCAGCGCCCGCCCTATACACTTGTCTTGCCTATAGGGGCTTTTTTGATAAAGCTTTATTGTATACACTAAGAAAACTAGGAAGTCCACTTCAGGGTCACCCAGACTCAAAGAAGTTATCAGGTATTGAAACTTCCACTGGCTCTTTGGGGCACGGGTTATCAATTGCTGTAGGTATGGCGCTTGCACTAAAGCTTAAAAAAAGCTCATCGTACGTTTACTGCTTGATTGGCGATGGTGAGATGCAAGAAGGTATTGTGTATGAAGCGCTAATGTGTGCAAGCCACTATCATTTAGATAACTTATGTGTTATTTTAGATTTCAATGGCTTTCAGATTGATGGGGCAGTAAGTGATGTTATGGATATTAGGCCAGTTAGAGAAAAGTTTGAAGCATTTGGTTTTTTAACGCATGAGGTAGATGGTCACAATTACGAGCAATTATTGAATGTATTTGAAAACTTTAAAAGTACAAAAAAAACCAAACCTTTTGCAGTTATAGCTCATACAGTAAAAGGCAAAGGTGTTAGTTTTATGGAAAATAAGTACGAATATCACGGCAAACCGCCAACAGATGAAGAATTAAGCAAAGCACTTTCAGAGTTAGGAGCATAAAATGGAGCATAAGGCAAATAGAGAGGCATACGGAAAGGCATTGGTAGAGTTAGGGGCAGATAAAAGCATTGTAGTTTTAGATGCAGATCTTTCTTCTTCTACTAAATCGATTGATTTTAAGAAAGTATACCCAGAGAGGTTTTTTAATATAGGTATAGCTGAGCTAAACATGGTAGATATTGCAGCTGGTTTTGCGCTTGAAGGCTTTAAGGTATTTGCTTCAAGCTTTGCTGTGTTTATTACTGGCAGGGCATTTGAAGCTGTTAGGCAGTCTATTTGTTATCAAAACCTTGATGTAGTACTATGTGGCTCGCACGCTGGCATTAGTGTGGGTGAAGATGGTGGTTCTCACCAGGCAATATGCGATATATCTTTAATGCGGAGTTTGCCTAATATGCAGGTAATTGTACCTGCTGATTACAACGAAACCTATAAAGCAACTATTGCGCTAAGTAAGCACAAAGGTCCTTTTTATTTGAGAACTTCAAGAGAAAAATCTCTTAATTTTCCAACGAATGATTTTGAGATAGGCAGAGCCTACATACTAAAAGAAGGTAGTGATGCCTGTATATTTGCATGCGGTATTGTAGTAGATCTTGCTTTAAAAGCTTCTTTAGAGCTTGAAAAAGAAAACATCAAGGTTGCTGTGGTTGATGTTAGCACAATTAAACCATTAGATGTTGATACTGTTTGGCTTTGCGCTAAAAACTCAAATATCATTTTTACCTTAGAAGAACACTCAATTATTGGTGGTCTTGGAAGCGCGCTAAGCGAATTTTTAAGCGAGAATTTACCTAAAAAGATTGTTAGGTTAGGGATTAGTGATAAATTTGGGCAATCTGGTACATCGGCTGATTTGTTTTGTGAGTATGGTTTTACTGTAAATAACATAATAAGTAATATTAAAAAGAGTTTAAAAAATGATTGAGTTTGTTGATGTAAGCAAGTTTTACAGCGATAGGTGCGTTTTTTCAAATGTTAATTTTTATATAAGGGAAGGGCAACTTGTTCAAGTTAGTGGTGGTTTTGCATGTGGCAAAACAACACTGTTAAAACTCATTTGCAGGCTAGAAAAACCCACATCCGGCGAAGTAAAAATTTTTGGGGAATCGCTAAACCGCATTAGATATTCAAGACTAACACTGCTTAGACGTCACATAGGTGTAGTTTTTGATGATTTTGGACTTATTGAGAATTTAAGTGCTTTGAGTTATCTGCGCCTTGTGACGAAGCTGCTCAAAAGAAAACAGTACTTAGATGAAGCAATTGATATATTTGATATGAGCAATTTATTAGACACTAAAATATACAACTTATCGATTTCTGAAAAGTATAAGCTAGCTTTAGCTAGAATACTTGCTTTGAGGGTGCCGCTTGTGTTGCTTGATGAGCCATTTTCTTACTATAAACATTCACAAGAGCTAATTTCTATACTTAAAAAGTTAAACGAAGATTATAAAATGACTATTGTGTTTAGTAGTTTTACACCTATAGAATCGATTGATAGATTGGATATTTTTAATACATGTGATGTAGGTGCGCAATGAGAAAAGATTCGACTAAGATTGTAATAACGTTTGTTGTATTGATTTTTTTGCTTATAATAAGTATTTCAGCATCAGTGTTATATACAGTTAATAATTATTTGGATGCAAAACGCTCAAATGTGCCAGTTTTTGTGTTTTTTAAAGGTAATGTTACAAAAGATCAGGCTATAAATTATACAAACTCGCTGAAGACATATGCACCAGTAAAAAGCATAAGGTTTATCGATAAATCTACAGCTTTGTCAGATATTTTGTCAAAACTAAACTTACCTCAAAGCTCACTTAGTGAAAACCCCCTTCCATACTCATTGGAAGTTTTTTTAAAACCTAAGTTTGCAGTAGATCAATCTAACATTAATTCTATAGAAAAAACACTCAAAAAAAGTGATTTGGTTGATGAAGTGCGCATCCCAAAGGGTCTTTTTACAAATATAAGCCAGACTTACTTAGCTTTTAAAGAATTTTCTTTTGCTTTACTAGGGATTTTTCTATTGCTTGAAATCGTTATATTAGCGCTACTTTTAAAGATTGCATACGAAAAAAACGTTGATAGTTACAATAAATTAAAACTGTTTGGTGTAAAAAGATCAAGAATTTTTTTCATGTTTTTAAAACAAACTTTTTTATCAGGTATAATTGCTAGCGTATTAGCAATTATTATAGGTGCATTGGGTATGTTTTTTTATATAAATTATGTAAATATTGTGCCTAACTATACTAATGATATCTTGTTTTCTTTTGGCATAAGCGGTCTTGCAAATATTATATTATCACTTATTATCATTACAATTTTAAGCTTATTCGTGTTTTTTATAGAAGATGAAAAAATTTAAAATAAAACATCTTTTTTGGAAAGCTCAAGAAAAATGCTTTTCCGGTACTGTATTTAAATGGGTTTTTCAAACAGCCATTCTAAGTGTAGTATTAATAGTGTTAATAATTTTGCAATCACATCAAACTGGGTGGTGCGCTACTCAAAAACAAGAGCTTGAAAACAAAATAAAACAGATTAATACAACAATTTCAAATAAGCAGTACCATTATAACCTTGCAGAAAAAAAATACATAGCTTATATGAATAAACTCAAAGAACTAAACGCAACAATTTTAGTTTTACAAAAAAAACTCAGCGAAAATGAAAAAAATTTACAACAATTATCCGCTGAGATTGAAAAGCTAAACAAAAGCATACAGCAACTAACAGACAAGTTAAACCAAGAAAAAGCTAAAAGCTCTAGATCGCTAAAAGCTTATTATTATTTTTACAATGTTGAAAAATACTTTCCCGAAGGCTTGTATTACGAATACATGAATAAAAAAATTGCACATTACTTACAAGGACGTATAAAATCCTATATGGAACACCAAGTTTTACTAAATGAGCAAAAGAAGGAATTGCTTGTTAAAAAAGCAAAACAGATGGATTTAATAAAAAAAATCAACGAACAAAAAATTGCTTATGATAAACAGAGAAAAACAAACGCTGTCTTAGCTCAAGAGGCAGCTAGATTAAAGCAGGCCTATATCAATGATATTGTTAATCTACAAAGGCAAAGAAATTATCTTCAGGTAGTGCTAAACAAGGTTATACAAGAAGAAATTAGAAAACAAGAAGAGCTAAGACGTCAAAGAGAGCTAGAAAGGCAAAGGCTATTAAAACAAAAACAACTCCAAAAAGCCCAAGAACTTCAAAAACAAGAAGAAGCCCAAAATCGTATGCGATTAGAAAATATGCACACGGGCTTAAGACCGCCTGTTGAAGGCGTCATTGTGGATAATTTTGGTGTTAAAACAAACCCTGTATTTAATGTGCAAACACGCAATGATGGTATAGATATCAAAGCACAAAATGGTGCTCCAGTAAGATCTATTGCTAAAGGTCAAGTGGATTATGTTGGGAGTTTGCCAGGTTTGGGTGGAGTAATAATCATTAACCATTTAAACGGCTACTACAGCATATACGCACATGTTAACATAGGTGTTTCGAAAGGTCAAATGGTTCAAGAAGGTCAAGTCATAGGACATTTAAATGGTGATACTTTGCACTTCGAGCTAAGAAAAGGCTCTGTGCCGGTAAACCCGTTAAATTTTATCAATAGAAGATATCTAGGAGGTTAGGTTTATGAAAAACCGCTTTTTATTTGTAATAGGCATTATTGTTAGCCTGGTTATTATCATATGCGCGATTTTGAGTTTTCGCGTAACGCCAACGGAAGCTACATCGAATCAATATAACGATTTGAAGATGTTTTCTCAAGTGTTGGCGATTGTACAATCTCAGTATGTAGATAAAGTAAGCCCTTCTGAGCTTATAGTTAATGCTACAAAAGGCATGGTAAACTCGCTTGACCCTCACTCTGCTTTTATGACGCCCCAAGAGTACAAAGATCTACAAGTGTCAACCACAGGCGAGTTTGGAGGTATAGGCACATCCATTACACTAAAAGATGGTCTTATAACAGTTGTAACACCTATTGAAGGAACACCTGCCTACAAAGCTGGCATTAAAGCAGGTGATATTATACTGCAGATTAATGACAAAAGCACGCTGGGTATGAGCCTAGATGAAGCGGTTAAATTGTTAAGAGGCAAAGTAGGAACCGACGTAAGACTGGTAATTGGAAGAAAGAATGAAAAAAAACCGTTAATTTTTAACGTAAAGCGAGAAATTATACACATAAAAAGTGTTGATTATAAGGATTTAGACGGGATTGGCTATATAAGGATTATTCAGTTTCAGGAAGGTACAACAAAAGCGGTTGAAAACGCACTTAGTTCGCTGGACAAAAAAGGTATAAAAGGTTTAGTGATTGATTTAAGGGATAACCCAGGTGGTTTATTGACAGAGGCCATTGGTGTTTCAAATCTTTTTGTAAATAAAGGTGTAATCGTTTCTATAAAGGGTAGGAATAAGAGTGAAGATCAGGTATTTTACGCAAAAGATGAAAAAGTACCGCATATGCCAATTGCTGTGTTAATAAATTCTGGTACTGCTTCTGCTGCTGAGATTGTTGCAGGTTGCCTAAAGGATCACAAGAAAGCTGTTATTGTAGGCACAAGGAGTTTTGGCAAAGGAAGCGTACAAAGTATTATACCGCTTGAAGATGGTTACGCTCTAAGGCTAACAACGGCAAAATACTATACACCAGACGGCCACAGCATACAGGCTGTTGGAATTGTGCCAAATGTTGAAGTAAAGCCTGCAAAGGTCGAATCGGAAGATTTTGGATATGCTTTAAGGGAAGAAAATTTGATTAACCACCTAACAAGCAATGAAACAGTGCAAGCTAAACCCCAAGAAGTTATAAAAGAGCCACAAACAACGCAAGATTTTCAGCTTCTTACGGCTATTAATATAGTTAAAGCTCAGATTGCAGAATGGCCCAAAAAATAATCAATCTGCTTAGAAAGAGTTGTGCTTTAGCACTCTTTCTAAGCGTTTTATTTTTTAATCAGTCAAGCTTTGCAGGCACAAAGGGCAGTATCTCAATCATTATTGATGATATGGGGTATGACCACTATGTAATGCAAAAATTTATTGAGATAGATTTACCAATAGCCTTTTCATTTATACCAGACACACCTTTTGACTATATGTCAAATGATTTTTGCAAAAAAGGCTACACTGTAATGCTTCATATGCCAAGCGAGTCTATCACAAAAAGTTTAAACGTAAATTATGCGCTTTTACTTAGAGTATCTGATTCTAAAGAAGAAATCTTTAACAAGTTAAACAAAGCACTAAAAAGTATACCTTGTGCTAGTGGTTTTAACAATCATATGGGTTCAATGTTTTTACAAAGTAAAGAAAAAATGAGTGATACTATGGAATTTTTAAAACAGCACAATTTGTTTTTTGTAGATAGCCTAACAAGTCCAAACAGTGTAGGCTACAAAGTTGCCTGTAAGTACCATGTTAATTATGCTGTGCGCGATATGTTTATCGATAACAAAAAGCGTTTTCATTATGTTAAGCAAAACTTGCTTGATGCGATTAAACTTGCAAAACAAGGCAAAAATGTAATACTCATTGGTCATGACAATATTGTTGACTATGAGGCAATTGTTCATTTAAAGGGCAAACTAAAACCATATCTAAGGGATATCAAGGAAAATTTAAAACAGTGTCAGTAGTTATTTTGGCATTTGATACATCCTGCGACGACACTTCAGCAGCTGTTTTAGGAAACAGCAAACAATCAAGCATAGTCATTTCTCAAAATTTTATACATGAGCCTTTTGGTGGAATAATGCCTGAGATGGCAGCAAGAACGCATTTTGAAAACATTGATGAGGCTACAAGAAGAGCCCTTAGAGAAGCCCAATGTAGCATAAAAGATATAACGCATATTGCAGCTACAGTAGGACCTGGTTTGCTGCCGTCTTTGCTTATTGGCGTGAGTTTTGCAAAAGGTTTAGCATATAGGTACAGTCTGCCATTAATACCGATAAACCACATAGAAGGCCACATCTTTGCAAATTTTTTGGAAAATGATATTGATTTTCCATTTATTGTGCTAATTATTTCTGGTGCACATACGCATCTGTATCTGGTAGAAAGCATTGGCAAGTACAAGCTAATCGGAAAAACGCTTGATGATGCGGTAGGTGAAGCGTTTGATAAAGTTGCAAGACTGCTTAAATTAGGATACCCTGGTGGTCCTATTATTGACAAATTGTCAAAAAGCGGAAACCCTGATAGTTTTAAGATCCCAAAGGGCCTATCAAAAAAGAATACGCTTAATTTTAGCTTCAGTGGTGTTAAAACACATGTCAAAAACCTTGTTGAAAAATCGGGTGAATTGTCAGAAACTTTTGTTTGTGACCTATCAGCTTCTTTCCAGCGCTCTTGTGTAGAAATTTTATGTGAAAAAACACTTTTGGCTTTAAAAAAATATGGCGTAAAAAGACTTGTTTTAGCAGGCGGCGTTAGTGCAAACTCTGCTTTAAGGAGTTGTATGAGTTTATTGTCTAAAGAGCATGGTTTTGAACTCTTTTTGCCACCTTTGAGCCTTTGTACAGACAACGCTCTAATGATTGCAAAAGCAGCTCAATTTAAATTAGATTTAGCTACATTTGATTTAGATTTTATTGATGCAAACCCATCGCTGAGCTTAGTTTAAAATTTTAAGACTTTAAGCAAATAATTGTGATTTTATTTATACAAAACTTTTTTCTTTTATATTATTAGATTGAAGGTATAATTAGAATACAAGTTAAACATAACTCATTTAAATAGTTTATCAAGTTTATTTCTTATGGTACTGTTTTTTGGTATTAAACTATCTCTTATATTCTTAAAAATATGCCGTGCATTATAGTAATAGCGTAAGCTTAAAAAATCTGGGACTGGTTTTGCGTACTCGCACGTATGACATAAAATATCGCCTTGTGTTCTACCTAGCATGATTTTTAAAATCTCTAAGAGTTTATCGCTATTTAGTATATCTATATAGCGCTGATCAAAGATATTGCCTATTATATGCCTTAAGCCAAAGTCCATACAACATAGGGCAAGGTCACCATTTGGTAGGGCTACTGGACCCATATTGTGCTTGCATAAGAGTTTTTGTTTTTTATGTATAATAGAATTGCCTAAATAGCCTGCCCTTGTTGTATATTTTTCGTATTTCACCGTGATATTAAGCTTATCTGCTAGTTTTTTTATATCATTTTTGTTTTCTTTTGTAAGGTTATTGTCTAGACACCCAAAAACTAAATCGCACGTTGGCTTTAGAGATAATAAAAGTTCTATATTGTTCCATGCATCAGTGTCTTTTAAGCCTTTTCTGTTGTTTGCGTTTGGAGGCTGTATGCTTACGTGGCATCTTATGGGTAAATCTTTAATTTTTTCAAATCCTTCTTTTGAAAAGTTCTTTAGCGTTGTTATCAGTTCTACGTGGAAATTTTTTTTGTAAGCTTCAATAATAAAATCATATATTTCGCTGTGCTCCAAAGGCTCGCTAAAGCCACTAAACTTTATGCCCTTAATGGGAGAACCTTCAATATTATTTAGAGCCCTTTTAAAGTTTTCTAATGTAAAGCGCTTAATATCTGATTTGTAATTTTTTACAAATATACTCTGTGGACAAAAACTACAGCCTACGCCACAGCCTACCTGCATTGTAAATTCTATACTTTTAAAGTAAGACTCAGGCAATTGTAAACTTTCTATCGACAACTTTCACTCTCCCACAACTAATCAAATCTTACACTAAGTATTTAAAAATGTAAATCTTCATTTAAGCTTTTAAAAGACTTTTGTACATATACAAATATTTTTGGGACATTGTTTTGTAGCTAAAGTCTTTTGCAAACTCATAGGCTTGGCTAACTAGTTTTCTTGAAAGTTCTTTATCTGAAAGCATTTTTTCTATTGCAAGAGCAAGACTTTTTGCATCTTTTGTTGGTACAATTAAACCTCTTTGGTTGTTGCCAATAAGCTCCACAATACCACCTGCATCTGTAGTGACAGTTGGTACTTTAAACATAAAAGCCTGCAGTATACTTGAGCATATGCCTTCGTTTTGAGATGAAATTGCAAACAAATCAAATGCAGCTAAGTAGTTTTGTATGTCTTGCTTAAAGCCTAAAAATACTACATTATCAACACCTTTTTGTTTTGCGTAATTTTCTAATTCGTCTTTTAGCTCCCCTTCACCCAATATTAAAAAAGTATATCTCTTATCAAGCAGGCTCGCTGCATCAATTAAGTTTTTGTGGTCTTTTTGTTCGGTAAGCGCCCCTATATTGCCAATTATCGGATATCCATACTGTTTTTTAATACTTTCTACTTTTTGAGGATCAACTTGGTTAAGCAGACTAAAGTCTACAGAGCTATAGATAACTTCTGAGTTTATTCGATAATTTGCATACAGAACCTGTTTAACTGCATTACAAACACTCACAACTTTATCAGTTAGCATGTATTTTATTTTTGAAGCCTTTTTTTGCTTGTAATCTACCCTTCTTGTGTAAACAAGCGGCTTTTTTGTGAGCAGTTTCAAGATAACACCCAAAGTGTGGGCTTTTGATGCATGAGCGTGCAGAACATCACACTTTCTAGCTGTGCTTTGGAGTTTGTAAAAGTTTTTTGAATCTATAGCCCCAAAGCCCAATGCTTGCGCTTTTTTGTATAGCTCATCGCTGCAAGCTATGATAGAGTCTACACCAAGCTCTCTTAAGCCAAGCGCAAGGTATATTAACTGCTGCTCACCACCACGAAAACCTTTTTGTGTATCTAAGTGAAGAATTTTCATTTTA
>JBFWJP010000028.1:0-10171 GCA_050253135.1 Desulfurella sp.
AAAAAGGCTCTAATGTGTGGCAATTATGGCCTACCGTTAACAAAAGCTGCAAAAGTCTCTAGCTTACTTGATTATTTAGTTGTAGAAGTAAGTAGTTTTCAATTAGAATTTATAGATACATTTAAACCATACATTGCAATTATTTTAAACATCACACAGGATCATTTAAGTTGGCATGGAAGTTTTGAAGAATATAAAAAAGCAAAATTGAAAATAGCCAAAAACCTCACAAATGATGAGTATTTAATAAGAAATCTCGATGAAAACTATACGGTTAATGCTCCAAATGTTATTGGGTTTTCAACTGTAAAAGAAGATGCTAAAGCTAAAATTTCACAAAAAAGTATTGTTATTAATTTTAGAGAGCATTTTGAGATTGAAAATACAAAATTGATTGGTATGCATAATATGCAAAATATCGCAGCAGCAAGCCTTGCATGTCTAATATGTGAGGTACCAAAAGATACAATAAAGGAGGTTGCTATGAATCAAGAAACATTGCCACATAGGTTAGAATATGTATGCGAAATTGAAGGCGTAAAATTTTATAATGATTCAAAAAGCACAAATATAGACTCTGTTAGAAAAGCTATTGAATCATTTGAAAACAAACAAAATCTCGTAGTCATACTTGGCGGTAAGCACAAAGGCGAATCATATGCAAACTTAATGGATTTGTTAACACAGGTTGTTGGTGTTGTTGTTTTTGGCGAAGATAGAGGAAAAATTCTTTCTGAATTGCATAAGCTAAAACCCATACCGCTTCCTGCCATAAATGTAAAAGGAGCCTGCTTAGCAGCTTTCCATATAGCAAAACCAGGAGATATAGTATTGTTTAGCCCAGGTGGGTCTAGCTTTGATCAGTTTAAGAATTTTGAAGAAAGAGGCGAAGCCTTTAAAGCGGAATGTTTAGCATTTAAAGAAGAATATGACAAAGCACCGCGCCTTTGAACCTATTGCTATAGTTTTTTGCGTTTTTATATTGGTTTTTATAGGCTTAATTGAAACATGGAGTGCATCTAATTATTTCTTCTTTCAGCATTTTAATAAACCAAATTTTTTGCTAGAAAGAGATATAATATATATTATCGTGTCTTTTTTAATTGGCTACTTTTTGTATAGATTAAACCCTCAAAAGTTAAGGCAACTAATACCGCTTTTGTTAAGCTTAGCTATTGTTTTTTTGATAGCTCTTCATTTGGGTTTTGGTGTTAATATAAGAGGAGCTGTTAGGTGGATCAACTTAGGTATTTTCTCATTTGAGCCAACTGAGTTTGCTAGATTTGCTTTTATTTTATATTTAGCAGATTTTATTGATAGAAAACACGAACAATTAAACAAATTTCACGTAATTGCGCCTCTTTTTGCAGTTTTTACATTTATAACTTTACTAATCATATCTCAGCCAGATATTGGCGGGGCTTTCCTTTTTACAGTAGTGGTGCTTTGCGTGCTTTATATTTTTGGTTTAAGGTTTAGCTATGTTGGTATTATTTTAATACTAGGCGCAGTACTTTTTTCTGCCACTTTTTTAGTTCACACAGAGCGCCTTGAAAGAGTTATGAGTTTTTTACACAGCCATAACCTACCCTATCAGGTTCATCAGGGCTTTGTTGCGCTTGCAGGGGGTGGATTATTCGGCAGAGGCATTGGAAATGGAAGTTTTAAAAGTTTATTTTTACCGGATGCTTACAATGATTTTATTATAGCTTCAATTGGTGAAGATTTAGGTTTTTTTGGTGTATCGCTAGTTATTTTTCTGCTTTTTCTGCTTGTTTATTCGATATTTTCAATTGCTACTAAACTAGACGATTATTACGAAAAAGCATTTGTTTTTGGTACAGGTTTTTTGCTTTCTATACAGATATTAATAAATCTTTTCAGTGTATTTCATATAATACCAACAAAGGGTACAGTACTACCATTTGTAAGCTATGGTGGGTCAAGTCTTGTTGTTAACGCAATGTTTATTGGTGCAACGCTTAGTATGTCAAGGAAATTATAGTTTGCAAATATAAATTTTTACTGTAAAATACTTAGTGTGGAAAAGTTGGAATTTTTTAAAAGGAATACTATCAGTATCTACATCGTAAGGCACCCAGAGGTTGAAAATGCTTTGCTAAGAGTATTCAATGGCTCTTTAGATGTAGATATATCAGAAAATGGTTTGAATCAAGCTAAAAAACTTAAAGATTTTTTTAAAGACAAGGGAATTAAAAAAATTTTCTCAAGCCCACTTAAAAGGTGTCTAAAAACTGCAGGTATTATTCAAGAAGCGCTAAATTGTGAGTTGGTTATTGATAATAGGCTTAAAGAAAGAAATTTTGGTATTTTTGAATCGCTTAGCTGGCAAGAGATAGAAAAAAACTACCCTATTGAAGCAAAAAACTTCTTAAAAGACCCATTTAACTTTAAAATTAAAAATGGCGAAAGTTTTTTTGATGTATATAATCGCGTAAAAAGTTTTTTAGAAGAATTTGATTTTAGTGAGAATACTTTAATTGTAGCTCATGGTGGTGTAAACCGTGTTATGATAAAACATTTTATGGATATAAAAAATGAAAAGATTTTATCTATATCGCAGGATTTTGCTTGTATAAATCATTTTTTAACTGATGGTAGCTTTTTTTTAGCAAAACTGATAAATGGTGTGTTATGATTGGCGTTTTTGATTCCGGTGTTGGTGGTTTAACAGTAATAAAACCGCTACTTGAGTATTTTAAAAGTGATATTGTGTATCTTGGTGACACAGCAAGGGTGCCTTATGGCAACAAATCAAAAGAAACAATCATTAAATACTCTATAGAAAATACAAGGTTTTTATTAAAAAAAGGCGTTGATTTTATAATTGTTGCATGCAATACGGCTTCAAGTCTTGCCATTGAGACTTTAAGAAACACTTTTAGCGTGCCTATATTTGGTGTTGTAGAATCTACAGCAAAAGTAGCTTCAGGTTTTTCCAACATTGCAGTAATAGGCACAAAAGCTACCATAGAAAGCAATGCTTATGAAAAAACAATAAAAATATTTAATAGAAACGCTTCAATTGAGCAAAGAGCATGCCCGTTGTTTGTGCCGCTTATAGAAGAAGGATTAATTAACGATGAAATAACAAAAATAGTAGCAAAACGCTACTTAAATGGTATAAATGCTCAAGCGCTTGTTCTTGGTTGTACGCACTATCCCCTAATAAAGCATATTATCCAAGATATTTTACCAAATACGACTATAATAGATTCTGGCACATCTATCATTCATACAATTGACAAAAGTATGCTTAAAGGCACAGGTAAATTAGAATTTTATGCAACTGATTCGCCAGAGAATTTTTCAAAAATTGGAAAATTTTTCTTAGGTAAAGATTTTAACGGTGTAAAATTAGTTAATTTAGAGGAATTATGATTGCAGTTATAGATTATGATGCAGGCAATGTCGCATCTGTTACAAAAGCTATAGAAAAAGTTGGCTATAAGGCTTGTTTAACTAAAGATCCAAAAACTATCAAAAATTCAAGTGGCGTGGTATTGCCAGGTGTTGGAGCTTTTGGGGATTGCATAAACAAACTAAAAAAATACAACTTGATCGAAAGTATAATAGAAAGCATTGAATCAAAAAGACCGTTTTTGGGTATATGCGTTGGGTTTCAATTGCTTTTTGAAGAAGGCTATGAGTTTGGTATACACAAAGGACTTGGTATTTTTAAAGGTTCGTGTGTAAAATTTACACCTAATGATAACCAAAAAGTTCCTCACATGGGTTGGAATACCGTATATTACACTAAAACCTGTAAATTATTCGATGGCATTAAAAATAATTCATACTTTTATTTTGTCCACTCCTACTATACAGATTCTGATGATCATTGCGTAGCTAAAACAGATTATATATGCACATTTACAAGTGCAAGCCAAAAAGACAATGTGTTCGGCGTTCAGTTTCACCCAGAAAAAAGTCAAACGCTTGGTTTAAAAATATATGAAAATTTTTGTAAAATATGTGAGAAACCATGTTAATAATTCCTGCTATTGATTTAATGGGCTCAAAGGTTGTAAGGCTAACAAAAGGCAAGGAAGAAAGTGCAAAAATATACAGCGATGACCCATTAGAATTTGCACTATATTTTGAGTCACTTGGCTTTAAAAGACTTCATATCGTTGATTTAGATGCTGCATTTGGAAAAAATAATAATCTTAAAACTATTCAAGAGATTATAAAAAACACACGCATTGAACTAGAAGTAGGCGGCGGGATAAGAAGCTTTGAAGCTGCTCAAAAATTGGTAGATTTAGGCATAAAAAGGCTTGTAATTGGTAGCCTGCCCTTTAAAAACAAAAAAGAATTCGAAAATATATTAAAAGTATTCAAAGAATACATTATAATGGGTATAGATGTAGATAATGCTATAGTCAAAATATCTGGTTGGGTTGAAGATACCCAAATAACATGTATAGATTTTTTAAAACAAGTCAAACAATGGGGCCTAAAAGAAGCAATAGTGACCGATATATCAAAAGATGGTACATTAAGCGGGTTAGATGAGAATTTTTACGCTCAAATAGCGCAAGAGAGCAAACTTAATATCATTGCTTCGGGTGGAGTAAAAAACATAGAAGATATAAAGCGCATAAAAAAATTTGAACAATACGGTGTTGTGGGTGTAGTTTTGGGAAAAGCTATATATGAAGGCACTATTGACCTAAGCAAGATCAAGGAGGGGCAATTATGAAACTTTTGACGCTTGTGGAAAATACCTCAACAGGGGGTATCTTAAAATCAGAGCACGGCTTAAGTGTTTTAATCGAGTCAGAGGGTCAGTATGTACTGTTTGATACAGGACAAAGCGACTGCATTATCCACAACGCAAAAGCTCTGAATGTTAACTTAGAAAATGTTGATAAAATTGTTTTAAGTCATGGCCACTACGATCATGTAGGAGGTCTTAAATATGTACTGCAGTATACTAAAGCTCCCATTATTGCCCACCCAGAAATTTTCCGCAAAAGATACTCAAAAAAAGGTGATAAATTAAGATACATAGGCATAGAAGATAAAGAGTTTTTTGAAAATTTAAAAGCAAACTTTCAGTTTAGCTCAGATCCAACAGAAGTGATAAAAAATATTTACACGACAGGTTTTGTTGAATTAAAAACTGATTTTGAAGAAATTGATAAAGATTTTGTCTTTGAATTAAATGGTAAATTTACAAAAGATGACGTACCAGATGACTTAAGTTTAGTCTTAAACCTAAAAGAGGGTCTTTTTATTGTTTTTGGTTGCGCTCATAGAGGAATAATTAATATAATAAACCACAGCGAAAAAATTTTTAATAAAAAAGTAATTGGTTTTATTGGTGGAACACATTTAGGCCCTGCAAGCAGTTTACAAAAAGAAAAAACCATTAAAAAACTACATACAATGCAAGCATTAAAAATTATCGGGCCATCGCATTGCACAGGCATAGCTATGACTTGTGCTTTAGCGAAGGAATTTCCAGATAAAATACTATACAATAACACAGGAACTATACTTGATTTAGGTGATTAAATGTTAGCAAAACGCATTATTCCATGCCTTGATGTAAAAGAAGGCAGAGTGGTAAAAGGTATAAACTTTATTGACTTAAAAGACGCAGGGAACCCAGTAGAACAAGCAATTATATATGATAGCCAACTAGCTGATGAGCTTGTGTTTTTAGATATTACGGCAAGTTATGAAAAACGCTCCATTATGATAGATGTGGTGGCATCTTGTGCCCAAAATATATTTATGCCTCTAACAGTAGGTGGCGGTATAAGAAATATTGACGATATAAGAAACCTTCTCAAAGCAGGTGCTGACAAAGTTTCGATTAACTCAGCCGCTGTTAGAAACCCAGATTTTTTGAATGAAGCTGTTAAAATCTTTGGGAGCCAGTGTATTGTGATTGCAATTGATGCAAAAAAAATAGATAACGACTTTTTTGTTTTTATTGATGGTGGAAGAAAAGCTACAGGCATAAAAGTTATCGATTGGTTAAATGAAGTTCAAGAAAGAGGAGCAGGCGAAATCTTGCTTACCAGCATGGATAAAGACGGCACAAAAGAAGGCTACGATTTAGAGTTAACAAAACTTGTATGCAAAAACTCATCAATTCCTGTCATTGCTTCAGGTGGTGCAGGGAGTCTTGAGCATATTAAAGAAGTTTTTGAAGTTGGAGCAGACGCTGCGCTTGCAGCATCAATTTTTCATTTTGGCGAAATATCGATTATTGAAGCAAAAAAATACTTATTGCAACACAATATAAACGTACGTATTTAAAAAATTGAGTTACTTTTTTGCAGTTTTTTTAATCATTTATGGTTTATTCCACATATACTTCTTTTGGTTTTTTACCTCGATAGTTAAAAACCCTTACGTTGAAGCTTTTGTTTTTCTAATTTTAATGTATATGATTTTCTCTTTATTTATAATAAGAAAAATTGAAGAATTTAAGCCAGCTATTGCAAACTTTCTTGCTCATTTGAGCTTTTACTGGATGGGTTTTTTAATTTTATTCGTAACTTTTTCTGTAGTTTTATTGTTATTTGGGGTTATTTATAAACCACTTTTTGATAAACAAATAAACTTTATAATTGCAAGCTTAATTAGCTTTGTTTTTGTAGTAGTTGGCTACATTAATGCGCAAAAAATACAGACAAGGATTATAACAATACAATCTAAAAAAATTCAAAAAAATTTGCGTCTTGTATTTTTTTCAGATTTACATGCTGGCCTTATGATAAATGATAGGTATGTTTTAAAAGTATCAAAGATAATCAATGACCTAAAACCTGATTTGGTTATAGCTGGCGGTGACATTATTGACTCATCCATTGATGGTATTGAAAAAAATATTGAACCTTTAAAAAAAATCAAACCTCTCTATGGCAAATATGCCGTACTTGGCAATCACGAATTTTACAGAGGCATAAATAAATGCCAGACACATCTTGAAAATGTTGGTTTTATTGTGTTGCGAAACAAATGCATAAAGGTAAATGGCTCTTTAAATATAGCTGGCATAGATGATATTACAATTACAAATAAAAAAGATAAAGAAATTTTAAGCAAATGCGATAAAAATGATTTCGTAATATTTGCAAGTCATAGACCATTGATGGAAACATTAATGAAAAATAACGATTCTTGCTTATTTGATTTAGCTGTATGTGGGCATACGCATGCTGGCCAAATGTTTCCGTTTACTTTACTGACAAAAGCTTATTACCACAAGAAAGACTTTGGCCATTTTAATATTAATGGTTCTCATTTAATAATTAGCAGTGGTGTTGGAACGTGGGGCCCACCTTTTAGAATTTTTTCTTCATCAGAAATAGTTTTAATTGATCTTAAAAAACCCAATTAATTATCTCTATATTCCATCAAGTTTTTAAACTCGCTTATTTTTTCATAAACATGCCTGTTTTTTTAGTGCAAAATAAAAACTCTATGCTCTTACCATTGGAGTACCACATTTTGGACACTTTTCTTGTGCACAGGGAACACCAGGTTTATGCAATATTTTGGTGCCACAGTTTGGACAAATACATTCTCCACTTGGGCCAAGTCCCCTTCCTGTTGTTTTACCTTTGCCTCTTCCTCCACTACCTAGCCCAAATGGCCCTGATCCATCTCCTCTTGGCATTTTATCCTCCTTGCAGTTTTTAAGCTAAACTTTTTATTTTTAAAAAATGCGGGGATAATCCCCGCTAAATTAAACGTTTTGCACATCGTTTTTGCGTGAACTTAAAAGAGCTTCTAGATCTTTAATTCTTCTTTCTAAAATGCGTTTTTCTTCTTCTAAATACTCTTTTTCATAAGTTGGATCTAAAGATAAGTTCCACCTACAAAAGAAACCTCTACCGTAACCTAGACCTCTACCGTATCCAAATCCTCTACCACTATAACCATATCTTCCATTATGATAGGCCCATATTGGACCTCTACCGTCTCCAAATGGCATAAGACACCTCCTTACTAAATTACATTTGCTAAAGCTTGTTCTATAGCTTTTTCTTGCGTTTCAATACATTTTATACCTACCCTTTGCATATTAGCCCTCATACCATCCCCAATTTCTCTAGCAAGAAAGACACTTACCCCTTTTTGCGCAATAAGAGATGGTATTATTCTTCCTGCACCAAGTCCTCTACCTTCGTGAGTATGCAAAGATACCGTTGATTCCTTTAAATTTTCAATCAAAGGGTTTTCGATTTTTTCCACTTCTTTGCCATCCTCATAAATATAAAAAAACTTACTTAATGCAACGTGTTTTGATATATTCTTGCCATCACTTGTAGGCACTGCTACCCTCATCAAAGACACCTCCTTTTTCATACAACCTTTATATGGTCATATGCCCATAAAGAAATATATAGCTTTATGAACATATGTCAAGTGTAAAATATATCGTTTAAAATGCCGTTAAATCTATACTTTCTAATTTTTAGAAATTTGACCTTTAAGATGAATAAAATAAAATTTTCTTGACAATCGATATGTATTTTTATATACTCCGATCAAACAAGGGGGAAAAATGAAAAAATTTATTTTGGTTCTATTTACCCTGTTGGTTTTTTTACCAAAGGCTTGGTCCACTCCAATAACGGTTTATAATTTTGGAAAAAAAGTTGAAATTAACAATACAAAAAGGTTTGTTGTACTATTTCCTCAGGCTCTACCTTTTGTATTTATGATTAATGCCCAAGATGGTCTTGTAGGTTATCCCGGGATGGGTAGTGATGCTATGCCGTATTTTAGTGGTCAGTTAATTTTAAAAAAAATGCCAAATTTTAAGCAAAAAGTAGCGGACGTAGGTTATCCTTTTGGACCTAGTATCGAAAAAATTGTATCACTAAAGCCAGGATTTATAGTAAATGTAAATATGCAAGCAAACAATGAGCAATTTGAAAAATTGGGCATACCTGTTATAGCTTTTAGTGCTTGTTTTGGCAATTTAAATGATTTATATGAAAGTATAAAGAGTCTAGGCGAGGCAACAAACCACGTTAAAGAAGCTCAAAACCTAATTTCTTACTATAAAAATACTGTAAGTTTTGTAGAAAATCACCTAAAAAACATTAAAGACAGGCCAAAAGTGCTTTATTTAAGCTATCAAGGACCTAAAGGCAATAAGCTTACATCTGGTGGTCAATTTGATACATTGGTAAACGATATTATACAAAAAGCTGGTGGTATTAGTGTATCTCAAAATGTAAAGGGTAAATTTGGCCAAATATCAAAAGAAGATATTCTCAAATGGAACCCTCAATATATTTTTTTGGGCACAGGTAACCAAAAAACCATAAATGATATTTATCATGACAAAGACTTGCGTTTTGTAAGTGCTGTAGTGCATAAAAAAGTATTTTTAGTGCCTCAAGATGGTGGGAGTCTTTATTCTAATTGGTTTGCACCAGAGAAAGCTCCACTGGGCTTGCTGTGGTGTGCTAAAATCTTGCACCCCAAACATTTTGAATCGCTTGATTTAAAAGCTCAAGCACAATATTACTACAAAACATTTTGGGGTATAAATCTAAATCAAATCCATATTAACTGGTAGAAAAATTGAAAAACATTTACTTAATTTTGCTTTCAATAATCACAATTATAGTATCACTTGGCATTGGACCTTACAGGATTGCCCCGATTGATGTGATTAAATGTTTGGTAGAGCCAAAAAACTCCGTTAATACAACAATTGTATGGGATATTAGGCTTCCTAGAGTATTATTCGCTTTTTTTGTAGGAGCAGGTTTATCCGTAGCTGGAAGTGCCTACCAAGCAATGTTTAAAAACCCCCTTGTCTCGCCCGATATTTTAGGAGTTTCAAGCGGTGCCGCTTTTGGTGCCGCCTTGGCCATACTTGTGTTTAATCATTTTTATTTTGTACAAATTTTTGCTTTTGTTTTTGGCCTGATAGCAGTATATACAGCTTATTTTCTTGCAAAATCAAAATACGGTTTACCAATTCTAAACCTCGTAATATCGGGAATTATAATTGGCTCTTTTTTTTCTGCCCTCTTGGGTGTAATGAAATACCTTGCAGACCCAAACAATCAATTACCACAAATAGTTTTTTGGTTAATGGGCAGTTTTGCAAATGTAAGTTTTAATGCATGGGGTGCATTTGTAGTAATAGGCATATGTGCCT
>JBFWJP010000029.1:0-9902 GCA_050253135.1 Desulfurella sp.
AATTATGTTAAAAATTTAACAAATGAGATTTTTTTAGATGGTCAATTGGATGAATCTGATTTATCTTTAAGAGAATTAAACCTAATTGTTGATAGTTTTGTTAGTGTGTTGATAGGTATATTTCATCATAGGATAAAGTATAAATGAAAGCCATTATAGATGAATGTGGGTTGAATAATAAAGTTTATTTTAAAAAATTTCTTGGTTTTTTGTACAAAAAATACAATATTTCAAGAAAAAAAGAAATAAATCTATTATTTTGCGGTATCGATAAAATAAAAGAATTGAATAAACAATATAGAAGAAAAAAAAGCCCGACCAATGTATTGTCTTTTTATGGATATGATGGTAATATATTGGGAGATATTGCCATATGCTGCGAAGTGGCAAGAATAGAGGCTAAAAAGTTAAATATGGATGAAAAAGAGTATATATTATTTTTAATCACTCATGGTTTTTTGCATCTTTTAGGCTATAGTCACGATACTATGCAAGATTATGAAACAATGGTTAATTTACAAAAACAAATTTTGCAGGAATGGAGTAAAATATGAAAAAAAAGCTTTTGTTTACGTTACCAGTTATTGCTTTTGGTGTATACTTTGGCAAAAAAACAAAAGTAATCGAACAGGCAAAGCAAGACATAAATAATATTTTTGAAAAAGACCCAGCTGCAAGAAGTGTACCAGAAATAATATTGTGTTACCCAGGACTTCATGCTTTATGGATGCACAGATTATCTCATTTTTTATGGAATAAAAATTTAAAACTTATAGCACGGTTTAGTTCTCATGTTAGCAGATTTTTAACTGGTATTGAGATTCATCCTGCGGCAAAAATTGGTAAAAATTTTTTCATTGACCACGGTATGGGTGTTGTTATTGGTGAAACTGCTGAGATTGGAGATAATGTCACGCTTTATCAAGGTGTTACGCTTGGGGGCACAAGTTTAGAAAAGGTAAAAAGACATCCTACTTTAGGAAACAATATAGTAGTAGGTGGTGGAGCAAAAATACTGGGTGCTTTTAAAATAGGTGATAATTCAAAAATTGGCTCAAATAGCGTGGTAGTTAGAGAAGTACCTAATGATTCTACAGTTGTGGGAGTTCCAGGTAAAATTATTAAAAAAGAGCCATCAGAAGAGAAAAAAGACTTTGATCATACAAAGATGCCTGATGTTGAAGGTAAGTTATTTAGGTACCTTTTACATCGAATTGAAGAGTTAGAGAAAGAAATTCAGGCTATGGGCAAAGGCGATAAGGAATTTATAAAAAAAGAGGAAGAAAAAAATTTACAAGAATTAAAAAACATAGAAAATTATATAAAGAGTTTTGATATAGGCTTAGGAGGGATAAATGGGAAAAATGACAATTAGCCAAAAGATTTTGGCAAAACATGCAAACAGGGAGTTTGTTAAACCTGGCGAGATTATATTAGCCGATGTAGATTTAGCATTTGCAAATGATGTTACAGCGCCAATTGTAATAAAATTTGTAAATGACTTAGGTGGAGTGATTGCAAATAAAGACAAAATAGCTCTTATACCAGATCATTTTACGCCAAACAAAGATATAAATTCTGCTAATCAATGTAAAATTATGCGAGATTTTGTAAAACAAAATAAAATTGAGCATTATTGGGAATCGGGAGAAGTTGGTATTGAACATGCACTTTTGCCAGAGCAAGGCTTTATTAAGCCTGGAATGTTGATTGTTGGGGCAGATTCACATACATGCACGCATGGGGCATTTGGTGCGTTTGCTACAGGTATGGGCAGTTCGGATGTAGGGTTTGCTTTTGCAACAGGCAAGTCCTGGTTTAGAGTACCGGAATCTATTAAGTTTGCAATAAATGGCAAAAAAAACAAATGGGTAGGCGGCAAAGATTTCATACTAAAAATTATTGGAACGATTGGTGTAGATGGGGCACTATACAAATCGATGGAGTTTTGCGGTAGTACTGTCTCAGAATTATCTATGGATGATAGAATGACTATGTGCAATATGGCTATAGAAGCAGGGGGAAAAAACGGTATTATTCAAGCAGATAAAATTACTATTGACTATTTGAAAGAAAGAAACATAACAGATTATGAAATATTCCAAAGCGACGATGATGCCTCTTATGCAAATGTTTATGAGTTTGACGCAAGTAATATAGAGCCACAAATTGCGTTTCCACATTTGCCAGAAAACACTAAAGGAATAAGCGAAATTAAAGAAGATATAAAAATTGATCAGGCTTTTATTGGTTCATGTACCAATGGCCGCATAAGCGATTTAAGAATCGCTGCACAGATTTTAAAAAATAACAAAGTTGCAAAGTATGTACGCTTGATTATTATCCCAGCTACAGTTGAAATTTATAAACAAGCTTTAAAAGAAGGTTTATTTGATATATTTTTAGAGGCAGGCGCTGTTATCTCGACACCTACCTGTGGTCCTTGCCTTGGTGGTCATATGGGCATATTGGCAGATGGTGAGGTAGCAATTTCTACATCAAATAGAAACTTTGTAGGTAGGATGGGTTCGCCAAAATCGTTTGTATATTTAGCTAACCCAGCTGTTGTTGCAGCAAGTGCAGTAGCAGGAAAAATTATAAACCCAGATGAGGTGATAAGATGATTGTAGCAAAAGTTTGGAAATTTGGAGATAATATTGATACTGACCTAATAATACCAGCAAGGTATTTAAATACTTCTGATGAAATTGAGCTTGCAAAACACTGCATGGAAGATGCAGACCCAGAGTTTGTCAAAAAAGCCAAAAAAGGTGATTGTATTGTAGCTGGTTTTAATTTTGGTAGCGGTTCATCTAGAGAACATGCTCCAATTGCCATCAAAGCAGCAGGCATATCTTGCGTTATAGCAAAATCCTTTGCAAGAATTTTTTACAGAAATGCGTTTAACATTGGTCTTCCTATATTGGAATTACCTCAAACAGACAAAATTGACGAAGGGAATATTTTAGAAATCGATACTAAAACGGGTAGAATTTTTAATAAAACTAAAAATGAAACTTACCAGGCAACAGCTATACCAGAATTTATGCAAGAGTTGATTGAAAGTGGTGGCTTATTTAATTATGCGAAAAAAATGATTCAAAAAGGAGTTTAAAATGTCTAAATTTGTAATTTCTGTGATGGAAGGTGATGGTATAGGTCCAGAGATAGTTAAAGAGGGCATTAAAGTTTTAGAAGAAGTAGCAAAAAGGTTTAACCACAATTTTGAGTACAAGTATGTGTATGTAGGTGGTTGCTCAATTGATAAGTTTGGTGCACCGCTAACGCAAGAAACAATTGATACAATTCTTTCAACTGATGCATTGTTTTTTGGATCAGTAGGTGGACCAAAATGGGAAAACTTACCGCATCACTTAAAACCTGAAGCGGGACTTTTGGGTATTAGAAAAGCTTTAGGTGCATTTGCAAATCTTAGACCTGCAAAAGTATTTAAAGAACTAGTTGAAGCTTCAACGCTAAAAAAAGAAGTAATAGACGGCATAGATTTACTTGTTGTAAGAGAATTAACTGGGGGTATTTATTTTGGAGAACCACGTGGCTTTAGTGAAGACAAAAAGAAAGCCTTTAACACAATGGTTTATACGGAAGAAGAAGTAAGGCGCATAGCAAAACTTGCATTTGAAATAGCAAGACAAAGAAGAAAAAAACTAACCAGCGTTGATAAAGCAAATGTATTGGAAGTATCACAGTTTTGGAGAGATATTGTAGTTGAGGTGTCAAAAGATTACCCAGATGTAGAGTTAAACCAAATGTATGTGGATAATGCTGCTATGCAGCTTGTAAGAAACCCAAAACAATTTGATGTAATTGTCACAGGCAATATTTTTGGCGATATTTTAAGCGATGAAGCTAGTATGCTAACTGGGTCAATTGGTATGCTTGCAAGTGCGTCTGTAGGTGGTAAGGTAGGTTTGTTCGAGCCTATTCATGGCTCAGCGCCTGATATTGCTGGTCTTGGTATAGCAAACCCAATTGCACAGATTGAATCCTTGGCCATGCTTTTAAAATATGGACTTAAACTTGATAAAGAAGCAAGATGTGTGGAAGATGCTGTAGCACTAGTGTTAAAAATGGGCTATAGAACATCAGATATTGCAACAAACTCTGACAAAAAGGTAAATACCACACAAATGGGTGATTTAATAGCAAAAGCTGTTAGCGAGGTATGAGCGAAGCTTACTTTAAAAAAGTAAAATTTGTGGGTAGCTTTTTGCAAGCGCCCACAAGACTTGAACTACCTCAGTTTGTTTTTTGTGGTAGAAGTAATGTAGGTAAATCCTCTTTAATTAATGCTTTAGTGAATCAAAAAATTGCACATGTAAGCAAAACCCCTGGTAAAACAACCACTATTAATGCTTTTGTTGTAGATGAAAAATTTTATTTAATTGACGTACCAGGGTATGGTTTTGCGAAACGCTCAAAGTCTATGATAAATGCCTGGAAAAAGCCTATAGAAGGTTATTTGTTAAATGCCAACATGTTGCAAATAGTTTTTTTACTTATAGACGCAAGAGTATCGCTTATGATATCTGATGAGCTTTTTTTGGAGTGGCTAAACTACAATAACTTAAACACGGTAGTTTTGATTACGAAAATCGATAAAGCCTCACAGTCCCAATTGGCACTTACAAAAAAACACTTACAAAAATTTAACTTAAAGTATATTCAGACATCGTCAATTTCAAAAAAAGGTCTAGACAAGCTTGCACAATTGATTATGCAAGCTTGTGATATTGGTTTTAATTTAGAGTTATTTTCTTAGTCCACTTAAGTCCGCTAACATCAGTTAACTCTACAGTGTAATTGCCAGGTGCAAGCGATATAGCATTTTGGGGTTTGATATTTATTGTTGCCTTTGCACCAAGTGGAACTACAAGCGAAAATTTATTTGGTGTAATTTTATTAAAATAGTAATTTTTAATATCATTTTTTGTTATATTTTCAGTATTTGGTTTTATATTTTCTACAACATTTCCTTTATTATCCAAAACAGTTATTTCTTCAACGAATGCACCGTATGTATCAGGACCATTTGTGCGGTAAATAGTTAAGTTTAAAGAACCACTTGTCTTTATTTGTGCATTTAAAATTTCGATTTTTGGAAACTTAGATAAGTTATACAGTTTTCCATACAAACCACCATGCAGTGCCTGATAGGTATATAATGTAATAAACATGGCGATTATGCTAAAAATTAAACCTTCTATCTTAATTGAGGATTCACTTTCTCTCGAATAATTAGAAGCTAAAAGTGTTAATAATTTTGATGTTTTGCCTTTAAAAAACGCATAATCCAAAGAAAATAAGCCACCACCTAAGCTAAATATAACAAGTCCTGCTGCTATTCCAGCTATACCTATTTGCCACTCATCTACGCATGTTGAGCCAAGCCAACCAGAACCAAGTAGTATGCCAAGAGAAAGTAATGTGGCACCTATAGCGGATAATCTAGTAAAGAGTCCTAAAAGCAAACCAATACCTACAAGACCTTCTATAATAGTAAATGTAACTAAAAAAATGTACATCAAATGGGGATTAGTGATAAGATATTCTATCATTGGTTTAATAAATAGTGCATGCGGTAAAAAATGATTGAAAGCATGACCCATAAATGCAGGTGAGTTTGGATCTAATTTTTGCGGATCATTTACCACTCTTCTTAAAAAAGCACTAAAAAACTGCCAACCCAAGACTAAGCGAATTGGAGTTGCAAGTGTTGAAATACTAGAAAAAGAAAATTTGGTATTAGGCATCAAAACCTCCAGATAAAATTAATGTATTAAACCATATGTTCTTGCAAACATGTAAAAGGCTAAGATAATTACAAAGTAGGAAAATATTCGAGTTAGAAACCCAGCTTTTACTTTCTTTGCAATAACTACTCCTACAGCCATACCAATAATCGCGCCCAAACTAATGTATATAGCTTGAATAATCTCAATAGAGCCTACACCGCTTAGTCTTGAAAGAATTCCCCACAAACAGTTTAGTGCTATGACAAGCAAACTTGTAGCAATAGCGTCTTTCATTGGGAAATCTAAAATTAAAACAAGCGTTGGCACAATTAAAAAGCCACCACCAACGCCAAAAAAGCCTGTCATTAAACCAATACCAAAACCGGCTAACACAAACTTGAGCCATGCTTTAGCGCCTTTTATATTTTTAAGACTAATGGTTACTTGAGTTTCTTTTTTGTTTTGATACTCTTTTTGTTTTAGCATTAATATGCCAATAACTAACATCAATATTGAAAAGCCATACAGTATGATTTTAGAAGGCACCAAAGAATTAATATACGAGCCCAAAAATGCACCAAATATACCAGCAATAGAAAACACAATTGATATCTTCCAATGTACATACTTTTGCTTTCCAAGCATATACTGAATAGCACCAGCTAAAGAACCAACACCCACCACAACCAAGCTTGTGCCTGTTGCGCTATGTACATTCATCTTTACCAAGTACAACAATATAGGTATGGTTATGATTGATCCACCTGCGCCTGTAAGACCAAGAGTTAGTCCAATAATAATTCCGTATATTGCTTCCATGTAAAATATATTAATCTATAAAATTTTTTTGTCAATACTAATTAATAATAATTTTGCGCTAAACTTGACAATTTTTATCAGATTTGTTAGGATATTAACAAATTTATCTTTAAAATAAGGAGGCTTTTGATGAAACCAAAGATTGTCATTTTAGGGAGCGGGTTTGCTGGGTTTGGTGCCTTTTATAGTTTTGTAAAAAAAATTAACGATAAAGTTGATATTATAGTTATTGATTCCAGTGTTTTTAGTTTGTCAAAGCCTATTTTACCAGAAGTGGCATTTGGAGAAAGGGCATTAAATGAAGCATTAATACCAATTGGTAAATACATCGAAAAGTACAACCATACATTCATAAGGAAAGAAGTTAAATTTATTAAGCCTGAGATAAACCAGGTAATTTTAGAAGATGATTCAAGTATAGCCTACGATTACCTTGTTATAAGTTTGGGTGCTGTAAAAGACTATGATGCAATTGAAGGCTTTAGAGAATACGGTTACTCTATATGCGATTATTCTCAGGCGCTGAGATTTCTAGATAAAAGGGCAAGCTCAATCGGCAATAATGTAGTTATTGGGGCATGTTTAACTCAGTGGGGTAGTGCATCAACAGTTAAAACACTTGCAGCTCCTTGTGAGGGGCCAATAGGCGAGATAATGTTTATGTTAGATTATTATCTAAGAAAACACAATAGGAGAAACAAAACCAATATAACCGTATTTACGCCAGGTGAAATTTTTTTTGAAGATGTAGGCGAGCGGGTTCATAAAAATATGGAGCCAATAATTAGAAAAAGTAATATAAATGTTATTGCAAAAAAGATTTTAAAGCGGGTTGGCAAAGAGTATCTGGAATTTGAAGATTCAAGCAAACTTGAGTGCGATATGGCTATAATTATTCCGCCATATAGAGGTCCAAAATTTTTGATTGATTCAAATATTAGTGATGAAGCTGGTTTTGTACCTACGGATAAACATATGCGGCACACTGCGTATAAAAATATATTTGCTGCTGGTGATATAAACGCTACTTCTATGCCAAAATTAGGACACATAGCTGTAAAACAATCACACACAGCGGCAAGTGTTATAATTAGCGAAATAATCCAAAAAGAAGAAATTATTCCTTTTGAGCCAGAAATATTATGTATAATGAATAGAGGTGAGGAAGCAACACTAATACTGTCAGATTGGATGTATGGAGGGAATGTTGATTTAACATTTAACGGTAAAATCCCTAAGTTTATGAAAATGGGGTTTGATGCATTTTATTTTTATTCTCACGGCAAAATGCCTCCGAAATGGTCTGAAGGTTATTTAAATAAATTATTAATAAAGTGTTTAAATAAGTAAATAAGTTTTTAAGCTTGAATTAATTTTTGTAATTTAGTATAATAAATATTTATGAAAATAAAAGAATATGCCCAATTCGATGCTACAGATATTGTGCAATTAATTAGAAAAAAGCAAATAAGTGCTCAAGAAATCTTAGAAACTGCTATAAACCAAATTGAAACGCTTAACCCAAAACTAAACGCAGTTATATTTACTTTTTATGATCTTGCTAAAAAACAATTAGAAAAAGCTGATGAAAATTTACCTTTATACGGTACTGTGATTTTATTAAAAGATAGCTTACACGATATAGAAGGCACTTTTTCTACATTAGGCTCAAAGCTTTTAAAGAACTATGTTTCTAAACAAACATCGACATTTGTACAGCGCTTGTTAGATGCTGGGTGTATTGCAGTGGGTAAAACAAATCTACCTGAATTTGCTTTAATGGGTACAACCGAGCCAAAACTTTTTGGTCCTACAAGGAATCCATTTAATCCTGTTTATTCTCCCGGTGGGTCAAGTGGTGGCTCAGCAGTAAGTGTTGCAAGCGGCATGGTAAGTGTGGCAACTGGCAATGATGGTGGTGGTTCAATTAGGATTCCTGCATCTATGTGTGGTTTATTTGGGCTTAAGCCTTCAAGGTATTTTACGCCAATGGGTAGTGAGTTTTTTGATGTCTGGATGGGTCTTGTTGTAAACCACGTATTAACTAAAAGCGTCAGAGATAGTGCATTATTTTTAGATATAGAGTATGGTTTCGATGGTCCTATTTATTTCAAAAAACCTATCGAATCTTTTGAAAAAGAGCTAAATAAACCACTTAAACCTTTAAAAATAGCTTTAAACACACACTCTTTTTTGGGAAGTGTAAATAGTGAAATTATAAAAACAACGATCCAAGTTGCAAGAACACTAGAAAGTTTAGGTCATATTATAGAAGAAGTTGAACCAAGTGTAGATTTTGAAAAACTCTATGACACCTACATTGATTCAATGTTTATCGAAACTGCTTTTTTGTTTGATTATTTAGAAAATAAACTGCGCAAAAAAATTACAATTAATGATGTTGAGCCATCAACTTATATACTTGCAAAGATAGGGGATAAATTAAAGGCAAAACTAAACGTACAAGTTAAACATTTATGGGATAATACAGCTTTTTATATGCGCTCTTTTTTTGAAAAGTACGATGTTTATATGACACCAACGCTTGCAAACCCACACATACAGTTAGGTAGTCTGTTGCCTTCAAATATAGAAGATTTTGGTATAAAGACGGTTTCAAAACTTAATGCTTGCTCCTATATAAGGCCTATAGTTAAAAAAATAGCATTTAAGCAGTTAAGTGCATTTCCTTTTACACAGCTTGCAAATCAAACAGGCTTTCCTGCAATGAGTATACCAGCTGGCATAAGTTCCAAAAATATACCACTTGGAGTCCATTTTATGTCAGGTTATGCGAAAGATCATTTATTGCTAAGATTAGCAAAGCAGCTTGAAGAAACATCAATTTGGTTTAGACTTCAAAAAAAGTAAATATTATGCTTTATATAGCATTTATTTTATTAATTCTTGGTTGGTCATATACTGCTATCGTTACAAAAATAGCTCTAAATTATATAGATCCTTTTGATTTTACCCTATGGCGTGTTTTGGTTGGGTTTTTCTTTTTATTTTTAATTACGGCTTTTATGAAAAAATTGGAAAGACCAAAAAGCTTATTATGGGCTTTTTTGCTTGGTTTGTTTCAAAATGCTTTACCTGTTATTTTTTACAATCTTGCTTTAGTTTATTCTTCGGCTGGAAAAGTGACTGTTTTGGGTTATATAATGCCATTTTGGACAATTTTGCTGGAACGATTAATTTTAAATACAAAATTTGAAAAATTTAAATATATACCTATTGGTTTATCTTTTGTTGGATTAATTCTTATTATGCAGCCGTGGTACTTTAGATCCAGTGTTTTGGGGTATTTATTTGCAGTGCTCTATG
>JBFWJP010000030.1:0-9380 GCA_050253135.1 Desulfurella sp.
AAGGCTAATTTGCCCAAGCTTTATTGTCATTGCGCCAAAAAGCACTATTATCGTAAAAGCGAAAAGCCCTATTATTGTCTCTTTTTTCATTAATAACCTCCTTTAAACGCATCTAAAAATTCTCTAACTATAGGTGAGCTAGAATTAAAAAAATCTTCCTTTTTATCAAATTCTATTATTTTACCGCTATCTAAAAAACCAATATAATCTGCTATAAGGTTTGCTACATCCAAATCATGTGTAATAACCAAACATGTAGTGTTTAGTTTAGCTTTCATATCTTTGATAAGCTTTGCTGTCGAATACGAAACAATCGGATCTAACCCTGTTGTCGGCTCATCAAAAAAAATTATTTCTGGTTTTGTAATAATAGCTCTCGCAAGCCCAACACGCTTTTTCATGCCTCCAGAAAGCTCACTAGGATACTTTTCCTCTACATTATCAAGCTCAACTAAATCCAGCACACGCTTAACTTCATCTTTTATGGCTTTTTTGTCAATTAACCTGTGTTCAATTACAGGAAACGCCACATTTTCAAAAACTGTCATTGAGTCAAACAATGCAGATTCTTGAAACAATACACCAAATTTTATTCTTACTTTATTAAGCTCTGATAGTTTCATACTTAATAAATTTTTATTATTGTACATTATTTCACCAAAATCTGGTTTGAGCGTACCAATTATACTTTTTATCAAAACACTTTTGCCCTGGCCACTTCTGCCTAAAATTACAGTTATCTTACCTGCCTTAATTGTTAGATTTAAGCCATCTAGTACTATTTGTTTGCCAAAAGCCTTTTTTAAATTTCTAATCTCTATCATATTAAAATAAAAACGCCGATAAAATATAATCAGCAACTAAAATTGCAACACTTGAAACTACAACAGCTTTTGTGGTAGATATACCTACACCTTTTGCCCCTTTAGTGGTATTGAGTCCCGTATAACAGCCAATAGAAGAAATAATCAAACCAAATACGGCAGCTTTAATAAATCCATAAGTCAAGTCACTCATATCTAAGTACTGTTTTATGTTGTCAATATAGGAAACAGGATTAACTTTTAGCACAAAAACACCTACAATATAACCACCGATATTACCTACAATGTTTGATAGGGCAACTAAAAAAGGCAGCATTACAATAGTAGCTACAATGCGTGGTGTAACAATATAATTTATAGGATCAACTGCCATAACTTCCATAGCATCTATTTGTTCTGTAACTTTCATCGTTCCAATTTCTGCACTCATTGCAGATACATTTCTTGCAACAATCATCAAAGCTGTAAATACAGGGGAAAGCTCGCGACCCAAAGAAACAGCCACAGTATAGCCTATCATATTTTCCGCGCCAAATTTTTGAAAACCATGATAAATTTGCAAAGCTTCGACCATACCAATAAAAAGTGATGTTAAAATTACAATAAAACTTGATGTAACACCAATAGTATAAAATTGATCTACAGTTTGCTTTAGCCTTAGCGAACCCCTAACCGCATTTAAAAGAGCTTTTGTTGCTAAAATAACAACCTCGCCCAGCTGATCTATAAAATTTACTATCAAGTTCCCAAAGTAAGTAAAAATAAACATTATAAGTACACTCTCTTTACTCTCAAACTTTTACCAATATTGGTAAGAATTTCATAGTTTATGGTGGATGATAATAGTGCTAAATCATCTGCATCAATCTTATATGTGTTGCTTTCTCCCATAATAATAACCTCGTCTCCAACTTTTACATCAACATCACTAACATCTATTGCAAACATATCCATACAAATTGTGCCAACACTTTTGCACAGTTTATCAGTAACAATAACGCTAAATTTATTAGACATGACTCTAAATAAACCATCTGCATAACCAAAAGCAACAATTGCAACCTGCATATCATAATCTGCAACAAAGCTTGGGCCGTAACTTATCCCTTCACCTTTTTTTAAATGGTGTTTGCTTATAATAAAACTCTTTATGCTCATAGCAGGCTTTATATTCATTGGGTTATCTTTTTGTGTTTTTGGGTAATAGCCATAAAGCGCAATACCAGCCCTTACAGCATTAAAATGTGCGCTCTTATGATTTAAGATAGCACCACTATTTGATATATGATAGTATTTTGGATCTATACCGTATGATTTTATACTTTTAATAATTTCTTGAAAAGCATTAAACTGTTGAGTGGTGCGATTAGGGTCTGATTCAGAACTCGAAAAATGCGACATAACACCAACAATATCAATGTAATCTTTGTTTTTTTTGCATAACTCTATAATTTTCTCTAAGTCCAATTGATCAAAACCTACTCTATTCATTCCCGTGTTAAACTTTATATGTATCGGAAACCTGTATTTCTTGCTTTTTGAAAAATCTATAATACTTTGCAATACAGACAAATCATGTACTACAGGTGTTAGATTATAGTTATATAAGTCTTTTATATCTCCAAAACCAGCCCTGCTTAATACCATTATATTTTTATCTATGTGATTTTTTCTCAACTCTATAGCTTCTTGAGTGCAGGCTACCGCAAAATAATTCTTAGTAAACTCTTTTAAAACTAAAGCAACTGCACTTGAACCATGACCATAAGCATCTGCTTTTATCACGGGTATCACTTCTATAGTATTGCCAACATAATTTTGAATATTTAAAAAGTTTTCTCTAATTGTTTTTAAATTTACTTCTTGACTTACTTCGTACATTAAACTCTACCTAATTAACATTTTATTTTATCACAAAAAACGATTTTTGAAAAGAAAAAAGAAGGGGCGTGTAAGCGCCCTTCTTATAATTAATACGTGCGTTTTAAAATCTCTTTTTGAAGCGAAGATATTGCTTTGGTTGGGTTTAATTCTTTTGGACATGCGTGTATACAGTTTAGTATTGTATGACAACGCCATACACCGTGAATATTATTTACTGCATCCAATCTTTCATCGCTGCCCTCATCCCTAGTATCAAGAACAAAACGAGCTGCATTAAGCAAAGCACTTGGACCTAAATAATCTCTGTCAGCCCAATAAGATGGACAAGAGCTTGAACAACAACCACACAGTATACATTCATACAGTCCATCGAGTTTAGCCCTGTCTTCTATGCTTTGTAACCTTTCTATTCCAGGAGGGGGTGTTTTTTCAATTAAATACGGCTTTACTGCATAGTATTTATTAAAAAAATCCGTAAAATCACAAACCAAATCTTTAATTACAGGCAACCCCGGTAAAGGCTTGATTACCAAGACATTGCTATTATAATCATCAACATGAGCCATACAAGAGGTTGTATTCATGCCGTTAATATTCATACCATCAGAACCACACACACCTTCCCTGCAACTCCTTCTATAACTTAAAGAACCGTCAATATGCCATTTAATTTGATTTAGGGCATCTAGTACCATCATGCCCTTTTTTTCGATGGTTACTTCATAGTCTTTGAAATAAGGAGCTTTATCTTTGGCAGGATCATATCTAAATATCTTAAATATTACTTTATCTCCAGCATTTAATGACATCTTGCCCCTCCTTTAATATACCCTTTTCTTAGGTGGGAATGTAGGCGCTGTAGCACCTTTCATTCTAACAGGTTTATAATCTAACTCTACCTTTCCATCCTTCCATCTAACAAGGGTATGTTTATGCCAATTAACATCATCGCGCTCTGGATAATCATCCCTAAAATGGCCTCCACGGCTTTCTTGCCTTGCTAATGCTGCTTCTGTTTCAACTTTTGAAACATAAAGCAGTGATTCTAACTCTAGTAACTCAATAAGCTCGGTATTAAAATATGGGCTTTTATCTGTCATACCAACTTTTTTGAATTCTTCAAAATAATTATCTATTTCTTTGCTTTGTTCTTTCATATCTTTTTCAATTCTAAAAACAGACATATTATGCTGCATAGAATCTCTTAGTTTCTCCCAGATATCGTCCATCTTTATATCGCCGGGTCCACCATCAAAATATGCTTTTACTTGTTCAATCGTTTCTTTTCCATATTCATCGGCTATATTTTCTAGTGGTGGCAAAGGAAATTCTGGTCTTTCTTCTAGTATATATCTTGCTGCATTCACTCCAGCTTGTTTTCCATTTACAACGATGTCAAGCAAAGAGTTGCACCCCAATCTATTTGCACCATGCACCGATTGAGCCGCACATTCCCCACCAGCATATAAACCTGGTATCCTTACTTCGTTTTTGCCGTCCCAGTCAACAACTTCACCTTTTATATTGGTTGGTATTCCACCCATATGGTAGTGTGCTGTAGGCTGAACTGGTATAGGCTCTTTTGTACAATCTACACCTACAAATTTGTACGCAAGCTCCCAAATACCAGGAAGCCTTGACATAATCAAATCTTTACCTAAATGATCGAGCTTTAAGAGTATATGGTCTTTCTTTGGGCCAACGCCTCTGCCTTCTCTAATTTCTGTTGCCATAGAACGTGACACAACATCTCTAGATGCAAGATCCATAACTTTAGGTGCATACTTTGGCATAAATCTCTCGCCAAGTCCATTTAACAAGTACCCACCTTCACCCCTAACACCTTCTGTAATCAAATTTCCAACTCCGTAAATACCTGTTGGGTGAAATTGAATAAACTCTGGATCTTCAATGGGCACACCTGCTTTTAAACACAACTTCCAACCATCACCTGTATTTACATGCGCATTTGTACCTGTTCTGTAGTTTCTTGTGTTGCCCCCTGTTGCAAAAATTACAGCTTGACTAAAGAACATTGTAAAGCCACCATTTACCATATCCCATGCCAAAATTCCAATTGCTTTTCCAGTTTCTTTGTCTCTAAACAATTCTGCTGCATAATATTCTGTATAGTAGCTTACATACTGGACTATATCTGGCCTTAATGTACGCTCAAATAACGCATGCAACAAAGCATGTCCTGACCTATCAGCTACCGCACAGGCTCTTTGAACTGCGGCTTCACCAAAATTTCTTGTGTGGCCTCCAAATCGTCTTTGATATATAGTACCGTTTTCATTTCTAGAAAATGGAACGCCCCAGTGCTCTAATTCATACACAGTCTCTGGTGCATGTTTAATAAACTCTTCTATAGCATCTTGATCGCCTAAGTAATCGGAACCTTTAACAGTGTCATACATGTGCCAAATCCAGTGGTCTTCTTCCATATTGCCAAGAGAAGCCGCAATTCCACCTTGAGCAGACACAGTATGAGATCTCGTTGGATATACTTCTGTGATTACAGCCGTTTTTAGTTTAGCTAAACCGGTTTGCACTGCAGCAGCCAAACCTGCACCACCGGCCCCAACTATAATAACGTCAAAAACCTCAAGCTTTACTTTAATATCAGCCACATCAGCCTCCTTTTAGCCCTTAAATGGTATAATTGTTAGTGCAGCTAAAACCCAGTAAAGAACACCAACTATCCAAAAAAAGCCTTTCCAAAAAACTCTCCAACCAGAATATACATAGTCTTCTATAACCATAAATATGCCGTTTATACCATGATAAAGGGCAAATGTTACAAATGTCATATCAAACAACTTCCAACCTAAGTCAGATAATCTCGCAGCAACTGCAGCATATCCTGCACCACCCACTGGTGCACTTATAAAATGCTGTATGAAAAAATGCCCCAACAGTAACACTAATAATGCAACACCAGATACTCTCTGCATTAACCAGTTAAACTCACCTGATTTGCTACTGCCTTGATACCTATCTATATATCCTCTCATGTATTCCATAGCTTACCTCCTAGCCCGCCAAACCCATTAACATAGGTATAGCGCCTGCTACAAACACTAACGCAAAAATTACCCAGAAAACCCATACGTTAGTTTTGTAATTGCTGCGTTCTGCTGCTCCAGCAAAATTAACAAGTACAACCCTCAAACCGTTTACAGCATGATATGCTGCAACAAGCCACAAGCCAACCTCTAAAAGCTTAAAAATTGGGCTTTCCAATACGCCCATTGCCTGAGTATAGCTTTGCGGATTTTGTAATGTTGAAATTACCCACTCATGCGCAAAGAGGTACAAAATTAACAACAGACCAGTTACCCTGTGCAAAACCCAAGCTACAAAACCTTCGTGCCACTTATAAGATGCACTTGGTTGATACCAATTCATAGCGCTTCTCGGCTAATATTTTAGCCTCAAACCCCCTTTCTATAAAATTTATTAGGATATTAAATCAAAATTTATAAAATGTCAAATATTTTATAATTTATTAGCCCACTCCTTTTTTGCTAACTCATATAGGTCATTTCCGTACGCATCATAGCAAACAAAAACAGGCATATCTTCAACTTCTAATTTTCTGACTGCCTCTGGACCTAAGTCATCATAGGCTATAACTTCTGCTTTTTTGATTGCACTACCCACAACCGCAGCTGCACCGCCAATACTAGCAAAATAAACCGCCTTGTATTTTACACATGCATCTTTTACTTCCTGGCTCATTTTACCTTTTCCTATCATACCTTTCAAACCTTTTTGTGCAATTAGTATTGGTGCAAATGGGTTCATACGATAGCTTGTTGTTGGTCCTGCTGAACCTATCGGATAACCTGGCCTTGCGGGGCTTGGCCCAACATAGTAAATCACTTGTCCTTTAGGGTCAAATGGCAAATCTTGTCCTTTGTTTAGAGCATCAATCATGCGCATATGCGCAGCATCTCTGCCAGTGTAGACTACGCCACTTAGATAAACTTTATCTCCTGCTTTAAGCTTTAGTATATCCTCGTCTGTTAAGGGTGTTTTTAATTTATATTCTGCCATAAATTGCTCCTTAAATTAAAATTTCTTTATGCCTGTTTACATGACATGCTGTATTTATAGCAAGTGGCAGCGTTGCTATATGGCAGGGCTCCATCTCAATATGAACCCCAAGCGACGTTGTAATACCGCCAAGTCCAGCTGGACCAATACCTGAATTATTTAGTTTTATTAGTATTTCTTCTTCCATTTCCGCAAGTCTTGGGTCTGGATTTTTTTCACCTAAATGTCGCAATGTAGCCTTTTTAGCTAATATTGCGCTGCGTTCAAAATCTCCGCCAATACCAACACCAATGATAGTTGGAGGGCATGGGTTTGGGCCAGCTTCAATTACCCAATCAACAACAGTCTTTATTATGCCATCTCTACCATCGGCGGGCTTAAGCATCTGAACCTTACTCATAGACTCACTGCCACCACCTTTTGCATCAAAGAAAATTTTAACTTTATCGCCTGGCACAATAAATGTATGTACAATTGCCGGTAAGTTGTTACCTAAGTTTTTTCTTGTTAGTGGATCACAGCTAGACTTCCTCAAATATGCGTCCTTGTAAGCCCTCTCTACGCCTTTATTTATTGCATCTATTAAATCCCCGCCCACAAAGTGCACATCCTGACCTATTTCCATAAATATTACAGCTAAGCCTGTGTCCTGGCACAAGGGAAAAACCCCTTGTGCTGATACCTCAACATTTTGCAAGATAGTTTCCAATACAGCTTTTCCTACAGGCGACTTCTCTTTTTCAAGAGACTCTTTTTCTTTTTGGTGAATATCGTGAGGCAATTTGTAAGCAGCTTCTATTGCCAAATTATAAATGGCTTCTTCAATAGAAGACACATTTATTTCTCTAATATTAGACATAAGCTCACCTTCTATTATAAAAGTTTTAATTCCTCTACTCTGTTGCACAATTCCTTTACATGATCGCCAGAAACTTTTAGCGCTTTTAGTTCGTCATCTGAGAGTTTTAGCTCTATAATTTCTTCAACTCCAGAAAGACCTAGTTTAACTGGCAAACCCACAAACAGATCTTTTTCTAAACCATATTTGCCTTGAGATTTGACAGCGCAAGGCAAAACATCTTTTTTGTCTTGCACGATAGAGTCAATCATTTGAACAACTGCTGAACTTGTTGCGTAGAATGCCGAACCTGTTTTTAACAATTTTACAATTTCACCACCGCCATTTCTTGTTCTATCGACAAGTCTGTCAATTTGATCTTTTGTAAAAAACTGACTAATTGGAATACCTCTAATCGTAGAGTAACTTACAAGAGGTACCATATCATCACCATGACCACCAAGCGTCATAGCTTCAACAGATTTTACGCTAACACCTGCTTCCCATGCAATAAATCTTTTAAATCTAGTTGAATCTAAACAACCTGCCTGACCCATAACTTTATTGTCTGCAAAACCACTTACTTTGCTTGCAGTATAAACCATAGCATCCAATGGGTTTGTAACTACTATAATGATAGCATTTGGAGAATACTTAGCCACTTGCTCTGTAACTTCTTTTACGATTTTAACATTAACACTTAACAAATCATCTCTTGACATACCTGGTTTTCTCGGCAAACCAGATGTAATAACAACAATATCAGAGTTTTCTGTGTCTTTGTAATCGTTTGTGCCTATAATTTCTGTATCAAAGCCCTCGATGGGAGATGCTTCCATCTCATCCAACGCCTTACCTTGAGGTAAACCATCAACGATATCTACCAATACAACTTCTCTTGCCAGCTCTTTTTCGGCAATTCTCACTGCTGTTGTAGCACCAACTTGACCTGCACCAATAACGCTAATTTTAGCATTTGCTAACATATAAAACCTCCTAAAGATAAATTAAATCTGCCTAAACTATATTCAATTTTAGCTTTTTTGTCAATCACTTTTTACCAAAAGATTTTTAAATTACGGTAAATAATTTTCAAAAAATCTTCTTGCCTAAATCTACTTCTTTGTCAACACACAGCAAGCTTACATAACCCTCTTTATCCTCGACACCTAGCACCAACACTTCAGATATAAAATCTGCAATTTGCTTTGGTGGAAAATTAACTACTGCCACAATTAGTTTGTTAATTAAATCTTCTTTGGAGTAAAGATCAACTATCTGTGCGCTCGAGCGCTTTATTCCAATTTCACTCCCAAAATCAATTAGTAGTTTGTAAGCTTTTTTCCGTGCTTTTGGAAAATCTTCTACAGATAAAATCCTACCTATCCTTATGTCAACTTTTTCAAAATCACCATAAGTTATTTCTTGTTTCATTTTTACTCCTTCTATTCAAGTACATGTTTCAAAATTATATTACATTATTTAATAAATTCAAGCATAAAGATTTATAATTATCTACTTGACATAAATAAAACTAAATAATATAGTTTAAGTTAAGAATTAACAGGAGGTTATTATGTCAAACACACAACAGTGGTCTGCCACCTACACCCAACTCTTAGATCAAAACAATATCAAGGAGTCATACCTTTCATACTTCAGTGATGACTACAAGCTAAACATTGAACCACAAGAAGCATTGATTGATACACAGGCAATTTTGGATGTAACTGCAAATCAAAAAAAGCAGGTAAGACTTTTTAAGCAAAACG
>JBFWJP010000031.1:0-9364 GCA_050253135.1 Desulfurella sp.
ATTTTTTAATAAGTTAACACAATTAATCATTCAAGTGGAATTTCAGCTCATGATACTCCACTGCCAGCTGCTATTGGGGTTACTGGTTTTTTAAAAAAAATCTATGTGTGATTTATGATTTACCTGGTGTGTCCTTTTTGCAAAACTGAGCAAGATGTAAAGAATAAAACTTGCAAGGAAATGCAGCAATCAATGCCAAAAGAAAAACGTACCTATAAGGTGGTGGTGCAGTATCAAAATGAATGTATTGTTAAAAGAGTATCCGATTAAATATAGCAAAAGAGATAGAAATAAAAATAAGCCTGAACTGATAAGTGGAGATTACTTTAACAAAAGACAAAAGAAATTTAACATATTCTTCATCTTTAAAACTTAGCCATTTTTACCGCTTTTTAACAAAATTTACCCAAAAAAACAGGTATTTTTTATATATAAACCTTATTTAGACAGATTTTAATTTTTACCTGCCCCCTTTGTCGTTACCCATAGTGTATTATACTATTGCTATTTAGGAGCAGCTCAGATCATTATGGGATGAAAAGGTTATTTTTGGCTTGTTAAAACATATGAAAAATTCGCCTTTTTCTGTTCTTTTAATCTCAATATTAAAATAATCAGATACCTCTCTATTTTTTCTGGTTTCAATTTCTATGTCTTTTATTGTCCTTTTTGATAAATTCTCGCGCAATATTGCTAATTAATTTATTTACGCTTATCGCATATGTATCCGTTGCTATAAACGCGCAAAAGGTAGGAAATTTAAGTTAACTCTAAAATATATACAACAAACCCAATCAATCTTACTTTCCTATAAGCAAAAGTTTATCTTCTGCACTTAATTTGAAATCTTTTTCTGTAGGATTAATAATAATATTTTCTTTGCCTCTTTTAACTCCTACCAAAAGTTCACCCGTTTCATTCTTTAGCTTGTACAAGGCCTCACTAAAAGTTGAATTTATTAAATTATCAGGAGTTATTTTCTCTACCAGTGCTTCTTTAAACTCTTCATCTAATAGTTGGCTAAAGAATTTAGAAATTCCAGTTATAAAAGTAGTCTTAACCAATAATTTACTAGAAAACGTTCCTGATGAAAATACCTCATTAATTCCAAAATTTCTCAATACTTTTGCTAGTTCTTTTTTGAACACTAAAGCTACTATATATAAATCTTTGTAAAGATTTTTTACAGTCATAGCAGCTATGAGAGTTTTGGAATCATCACTATCAGAGATAATACATAGTTTTGCGTTGGCAAGTTTTGTTTTGTAAATGTCATTCTCTATAGTTATATCTCCTTTTATAAATATTAAGTTATAATTACTAAAAGGATTATTATCAATATCTGCCATCAAAACAACGTTTTTATTATTGTCTTTTAGAATCTCCTCCAAAGAATTTTTTACGTAATCGCTAAAACCCAAAATTACAATATGATCTTTTACAAAATGGCTTTCCATTGTTCCAAAAAACCTCCCTAATTTAAAGTCCAGCACAATAGAAGATAAATTGGCAAGAAAAACACCAATCATGCTTACACCAATTATCATTAATCCCATAGCAATAACTTTGCCAGTATTGTTTTTTGGAACAATATCACCATAACCAACCGTTGAAGCGGTTGTTAAAGCCCAGTAAATTGAATTAAAAAATGAAATCTTTTCATAATAGCTAAAAAGATATGCAAACAAAGCTAAAACTACAACTAAAATTATAAAGATTTGAAAAAATTGCTTTTTATTTCGTGATGCTACAATATTTAACTTGTGATAAATAACAAGTAAATAACTAAACATTTTATTGACATATTCTCTACATTATGAATACAACTATGTGTTATAGAATACTTATAACTTTTTATCAAAATACCCAAAATTTTACTAATCAAAACATACAGATGTCTTAAATTTTTAGCACATTTTAACGTGGAAACAACTAAAAGATACTATTTATAAGATCATCACCTAATCCAAACCCTAGCCCCATCTCCATTGCTTGACCTATTCCACTGCCAAATAAGTTACTAAACAAACCTTTTTTAGTTGGTTTTTGAGAGTTTTCTGGGTTTGGATTTTGCACGTTAGATGCATTTTCATGAATTGATAAAAGTAAAGAAAACATCTGATTTTGCTCTGATTGAATTGCTAAAGCAATTTCCTTAAAATCTAAGATCCATTCTTTAGCATCTGATGATCCGGATTCCTTTGCTTGTTGTAATTTGTTAGCAAAAGCTTGAATTTTTTGAGCTAAATTGTTTGATTCATCCTGTAACTTCTGATACTCCTGATCAATTAAAGATATATCCATTATGATTGCCTCCTTTTCTCTAAATCATAAACTACAAACTCTTTTAAACTCTTTGTATTAAAAAATATTTGCATATTTATGTAAATAATATAAAAATCTTTTTTCTCGTATCTGCTATTTAAGGTTGAATTGTATATTTTGTGTAAAAAATTAACCCATCTTTACCACCTGTAGTTCGATAATCTTATTATGACAACATTATTTTTTCTATGGGAACTTGAGCATTTTTTGTTAAGTTTGTAGTAGGTGGTTTATTTTATTATGCTTTTTCTTTCTATTGGCACTAGCTTTAGTTTCAGTGCTTCATAGGTTTGTTTCTCATCTTTTGTCTTTAGGGATCCTGTACGGGTTGTCTTTAAAAAGTTCAGGATTTGAATTAAACTTTTTAAGCATAATACCATACGGTGCTTTGAATCTCAATGCCTTCAATTTCTTCTGATGGTTGTAGTAAAGCAAGTAAATCATCAAATGTTTTTTGAGCTAATCAAAGCTCTTGTAATGGTAGATTTTTGTTTTAGTAAGCTAAAAATTGGAGTAAACAGCTAAAATAAAACCAAACTATTAAAAAAATATTACAAACAAGATTTTAGTGGATTTTTTTTATTTTTTGACTAAAATTGCATATGAATGATATAGATGGGGCGAGATTGAAAAAAGGAGGTTGTATGCAAATTAAAAGAAGAACCTTTCTAAAGGGTGCTTTAGCTGGTTCGGCACTGTTGTCCTTGCCTTTAATTTTTGATTCAAAAGCTGACGCAAGGGAAGAACTAAAGCCTTACAAACCTGACAAAGTAACCTTTAACTTTTGTGAAATGTGCTTTTGGAATTGCACAGAGAAAGCTTTTGTAAACGATGGCAAGGTTAGAAAACTTGAAGGTAATGATAAAAGCCCTCTAAATTTTGGTAAATTATGCGCAAAAGGTCAAGCGGGTATTAAAACTCTATACGATGATAATAGACTAAAAACCCCATTGATTAGAGTTGGTGAAAGGGGCGAAGGTAAATGGAAGAAAGTTTCATGGGAAGAGGCTTTTGAGTTTGCTGCAAAAAAATTCAAAGAAGTAATAGATAAATACGGTCCAGAAACAATCGCACTTGAAATGCACGGTACAGGTGAGCCTGGAATCCACAGGCTATTTGAAGTTTTAGGTGGCACAACAAACTTTGCTATACCTGCATACTCTCAGTGTACAGGCTCACGAGATGTAGGCTTTTACTATACATTTGGTGCAGCACTTGGTGGACATGAACCGTATGATTTATCAAACAGCAGGTACATCATACTGCTTGGTAGAAACGAGACAGAGTCGCTTCATGTAAGTGAACTTTATCACTTTGCAAAAGCCATTGGAAATAAGGCAAAAATAGTCTATGTTGATCCAAGGTATACACATACTGCAGCAAAAGCTGACAGGTATTTGCAGATTAAATCAGGCACAGATGCTGCTTTTGTTTTAGCCCTTATAAATGTTATGGTTACAGAAGATCTAATTAATCACGATTTTGTAGATAAATATACAACGGGCTATGATAAACTTAAACCACATATAGCAAAATACACCCCACAGTGGGCTCAAGAGCAAACCGGTATTAAAGCAGAAGAAATTATCCAGATTGCAAGGGAAATTTCTTCTTTTGCACCAAACTGTATCATAGTTCCACCAAGAAGATCCACAAGGTATGGTGAGGATACTCAATTTGCAAGAGCTATTGCAATAGCAAATGCACTACTTGGAAACTGGTTTCAACCAGGCGGTTTTTTTAAACCAAATAGAATTAAAGTTCCACAAGCCGATATGCCAGATGTAGAAGAATCAAAATATGCCCAGCTTGCCCAGCAAAGAAATGCAGCAAATGCCGTTTTAGCTCTCACAAACCTTCCAACAACTACGCAAGAAATTGTAGGCGTGCTTGGGCTTGATAATGTATTGTGGGAAGCAATTAGAACCCAAAAACCATACCCAATAAAAGCAATGATAAGCTACGCTACAAATCCATTATTCCACAATGGCGACTCAAACAAAATAAAAGAAGCGATTAGTAAGCTTGATTTCTATATGGTAGTAGATATTTTGCCATGGGAACATACGCTTTATGCCGATATAGTATTTCCCGAATCTACGTATCTTGAAATGTATGCTGCGCTCAAATCTATAGGCTGGAAATATCCGTATGTTAGCTTTAGAGAACCAGCAGTAGATCCAGTTTATGACACACGAGATATTTGGGCAATAGTGCACGGTATTGCAAAACACATGGGGCTTGGTGAGTTTTTCCCATTCAAGGATGCAAAAGGTGTGTTATACAGTTCACTTAATCAAATGCCAAAAGATCAAAGAGATAAACTGCTAAAAGACGGTGTGATATCGCTTGGACCTATACCAGAAGATGTTGATTTAAGCGGTAATATTGATCCAAAGGTAGCTTATCAAAAAATGTTAGATGCATACAAAAAAGCACCGTTTAACCCATACCCGATTGCATTAGGTGAAGATGTAAGCTTTAATACTGGCAGCGGGAAAATTGATATTTATAGCGATTCTCTTGCTGGAAATAATTTTGATCCGCTACCAAACTACACACCACCAAATAAACCAAAAAAGCAAAATGAGTTTAGACTAGTTTTTGGTAGAGTAGCTGTACACACTCATGCAAGAACGCAAGATAACGAATGGCTACTTGAACATTATGATGACAACAATGTGTGGATTAACCCCCAAGATGCAAAATCAATAAATATAAAAGATGGTGATAAGGTAGTATTGGTTAAAGGCAACCTCAAATCTCCCTACCCCGTTAAAGCCAAAGTTACAGATAAAATAATACAAGGTACTATATTTATAGCACACGGATGGGGAAGATTTTCTCCATATACAACAAGATGCTACAAAAAAGGTGTTTCAGATGCTGAATTTTGTTCAAACGACGCTGATCCTTTGAGTGGTGCAGCAGCTTTTCTGAATTCATTTGTTAGCATTGAGAAGGCATAAATAGGAGGTTAAGATGGCTTTATTTGAAAGACCAAAGAAAGAAAAAAACTATGCAATGGTTATTGTCCAAGATAGATGCGTCGATTGTAAAGCTTGCGAAGTTGCATGTAAAGCAATGTGGGAAGTACCAGATGGAAAACTGAACTATCGTACAAAAGTTTTGGATATTGATAAGGTAGAAAATAGTCAGCGCAAAATGGTATTTATGCCCATTTTGTGCAATCAGTGCGATAACCCACCATGCGTTTGGGTATGTCCAACTGGTGCAAGCTATAAGCGAAAAAGCGATGGCATAGTGTTAGTTACACCTAATATGTGCATTGGGTGTAAAGCTTGTATGGAAGCATGTCCATACGATGCTAGGTACTACAATGAAGAATTAGGTGCAGTGGATAAATGTACATTCTGCTTACCAAGGCTTGAAAGTGGTCTTGAACCTGCCTGCGTTCAAACATGCGTTGGTGGTTCACGAAATTTTGGCGATTTAAATGATCCAAATTCCATAGTATCAAAACTATTAAAAGAAGCTACTAACTACTGGGTATTAAAACCCGAAGATGGTACTTTCCCCAACGATTTCTATATTAGTAATTCTGCAAAAGTCGAATAAAAAAGGGGCTTTTAAAGCCCCTTTTTAGATTTCTTTTCCTAAAACTTGAGCTAATTTTTTAAGGTCTTTCATTAAATCTTCAAATTCAGGTATCGTTAGTTGCTGTGAAGCATCTGAAATTGCAATCTCTGGTTTATAATGTACTTCAATAATAAGACCATCTGCGCCAGCTGCTATAGCAGCTTTTGATAATGCTGGAACATAGTCTCGTTTTCCTGCTGCATGTGATGGATCGATAATAACAGGCAAGTGAGTCAATTTTTTCAAAACTGGCACCGCAGATATATCAAGCGTATTTCGTGTAGCTGTTTCAAATGTTCTAATGCCCCTTTCGCACAGTACAACATTTGCATTACCTTCACTCATTACATACTCAGCACTCATCAATAGCTCTTCTATAGTTGTTGACATACCTCTTTTCAACAAAACGGGTTTTGTAGTTTGACCTACAAGTTTAAGTAGGGCAAAATTTTGTATGTTTCTTGCTCCAATTTGCAACACATCAGCATACTCTAACACTAAATCCAAATCCTTTGGGTTCATAACTTCCGTTACAATGGGCAAACCAGTCAATTCTTTAGACTCTTTTAAAAGCTTTAAGCCTTCTTCTCCAAGACCCTGAAAAGTGTATGGGTTTGTTCGAGGCTTATACGCACCACCCCTTAATAATTTTGCACCAGCTGATTTCACACCTTTTGCTGTGGTTATCATTTGATGATGGTTTTCCACAGAACATGGGCCTGCAATAACTGTAAATTTCCCCTCCCCAATAGCTACACCGTCTACATACACTGTTGTTGGCTCGGGTCTGTTCTCTATGCTTGCTAATTTGTATGGCTTTGAGACTCTGTACACAGTCTCTACGCCTCTTTCCATAGATAATAGAGATAGAGGATCTATTTTGAGCTTATCTTTTGAAAATTCTCCAACAACGCCAATTACAGTGCGTTCACTGCCTTTACTCACGTGGCTTACAAAGCCTAATTCACTGATCTTTTTAACAACGCCTTCAATCTGCTCGTCTGTTGCAGATTTTTTCATTATTACTATCATAAAACCTCCTCATAAATTTTACTCAAAAAAAAAGCCGGTTGGAGTAGTCCACCCCAACCGGCCAATTAAAGCCTAAAAAAAGGATAGACTACTCCCACCAGCTATTAAAATAATACCACCAATAAGACACGTTTATAATTGGCGAAAGCGAAGCTAACTTTTCCATGTTTTTCTTATATCATAAAATTTTTCGTATTTCAAGAAAAAAATTCCAAAAAAAATATAAAGGGTAAACTGTTTTACAAAATTTTAACAAACTCTTGATATTAGGATAAATTTAGTTTATATTTAAAAATAAGGATGAATTTATGGAAATATCTGAGCTAACAGCCTACATTCAAAAATACGGTTTACTCTTTGTGTTTATCTTTACCTTTTTAGAAACAGTCGCATTTGCAAGCCTAATAGTACCAGGCGAAACTGCAGTTGTAATAGCAGGCATGATGGCTTCAAAAGGATACATAAAAATTGATTATCTCTTTGTTGTTGTTATAATTGCAGCATTTCTAGGCTATTTAACAAGCTATCTTTTGGGAAGCTACTTTGGTGATATTATCATAAGAAAAAAACTGTTAAAAGATAAATACTATAAACCCACACAATACTTTTTTGACAAATATGGTGGGATATCTGTTTTATTCAGTAGATTTTTATCACTTTTGAGAAGTTTTACAGCGCTTGTTGCAGGGATCTCAAAAATGAACTTTATTTCATTTGTTATTTTCGATGCGATAGGTGCAATCTTGTGGGGTATTTTTTATGTATACTTAGGTTACTTTTTAGGTTTACAGTTTCAAGAAGTTGAAAGATACTTTGGTATAATTGGCATAATTATGCTTATTGGAGGAATTTTGGTTTTGTACATTTTTTATAAATACAAATCAAAAAGGAGGTAGTCATGGAAAAGCTTATCTTGAGCATCCCTTTCTTTGCTGCAAACTCGCATAGCGAATTTGCAGCAAGAATTACTAAGTCAAATGGTTTCGAATATGGTCCCTACCCTGAAGGTTTTAATCTAGATGGCAAATTAGATTGTATTGTTGGTTTTAAAGAGTTTGAAAAATTAAAAAGAGTATCTAAAAACGAACACAATCCTATAATTATTCTATTTAGGGCAATTATTAGCAATGAGCAAGTTAAGCACTTAATTATTGGTTTTTACGAAACAGATACTTTAGATCTAAAAGAAATAGCTCCAGGCAAATACCAAATAACCGCACAAAAAGCACATTTTGTGCCAACCAATGATGCCGTTGATATATCAGATAAGATAATAGCATATAATCTGCAAAATAAGATCTTGCGTTCCAATAGTCAAAATCATCCAGAGTATGCTCAATGGCTTAAAGAATGGTATGAGGAGATTTCTTCAAAAGAAAACAAATTTTCGCAATATAAAGAATACTGCTTGCAGTTAAGACAAAAATCACTTTCTTAAAAAAAGGGGAGGAAGTTATGGGACAGGCTGATAAAAAGGTCATTGTAATATGCGGAGCAGGAGGTTGTGGAAAAAGCACATTGGTAGAAGATATATTATTCATAAATAAAAAAATCACAAGAAAAGGCTCAACAGAAAAAGGTAACCTCACAATGGATTTTGACACTGAAGAAATTGAGCGTAAAGTTTCAATACAACTCTCTATTGCAAATATATCGCAAAATAATTCAACAATTTATCTAATCGACACACCAGGCTATCATAATTTTATAGGAGATGCACTATGTGGTATAAGGGCAGCTGATAGTGCCATATTGGTAGTTGACATACAAGAAGGCGTTAAAGCGCAAACAGAGCGTTTTTATTATGAGCTTGAAAGAGAAAATAAACCATTTATTGTTTTTGTTAACGCAATAGACAAAGAAAATAGCCAGTTTGCAAATGCTTTTAAATCTATAAATGAATTGTTTAAAGCTGTTGCTTTCCAAATACCCATCAAAGAAAATGATAAAGTTGTTGGTTATATCGATACATTAAATTTAAAAGCTTATGATTTTAACCAAAAAGACATTAATTTACCAGATGAACTCAAAGAAGAGGCTAATAATTACCATTCTCAAATCATAGAAGAAGTCTCGTCTCTAAACGATGAGTTATTGGAAAATTATCTATCAGGCGAAGAGCTTAATAAAGATCTTTTTAATACTACATTAAAAAATGCTATATCTTCACAAAAGATTATACCACTACTTGTTGGAAGTGCACTATTTGGGTACAATACGCAAAAGTTAATAGAATTTGCAGATACTTATCTGCCATCAGCAAAAAATGAAGGTAGCACTTCAAAAGCTCTTGTTTTTAAAACCTATAATGATCCTCAATCAGGCAAATTAAGCCTTCTTAGAGTCTTAGGTGGTAAATTTACACCTGATACTGTATATTACAATCTCAATAAAGACCAGGAAGAAC
>JBFWJP010000032.1:0-9324 GCA_050253135.1 Desulfurella sp.
TTCCCTGAGTTCGCTGTCTTTTAAAAGTTCTTCATTTTGCTTTATCTGGTTTTGAATACTTTTGTATAACCGATATTTTTCAACAACTGGTGCAATTTTTTTAAGTTCTTCATTTAGAGTTCTTAGTCTTTCATAGTTGTTTAATACCTCTTGAGAACTCATTTGTTCTTGGATTTCATTGTATTTTTTTTCTAAAGCTTCTAACTTATCTATCATCTATGCCTCTACCCTTAACTCCATTAATTTATTTTCTTCTATTGGATCAAGATCTTCAAATAACTGACAATTGCCACTTGAAAAACACAAAACGCTTTTTGCTTTTTTAGAATATCTCAAAACAATTTTTGATGCAAGCATTTTTTCATCTTGCATAGATTTTTTTAAAAATATTGCACATGTCCCTGGAGAATCCTTTGTTTCAAAAAAATCAAACGTGTTTTTATAACTGGCAATTACATCAAATTCGTCTTGGTTACGAGCAACAATAAGCAGATTATCATTAATTTTAAAGTGTCTTCCAACATGGGCTAGTTTATAATGTTTTAGTAAATCTAAATCTAGGAAATTTCTAAGTCTATTTGCAAAGTACGATTCAGTTAACATGCACCCACCAGATGGTGTTTCAAAGCTCTCAATATTAAAAAGTTTAGCAAGCGCAAGTTGTGGCTTTCTTGATCTGCCAGATATTGCGTAAAGCTTATTGCGATCAACAATTCCTTTTAGCTCTGGTAGCGTTGGAGGAAGCAGTTTAGCAGACAGTGGCCTTAATACAAGGTTTTCAAGCTGAGATTTTCTTTCAATAAGAAGTATATTTGCTTTATTTCTTTGACTAAATGGTCTTTGGCTCAATACTTCTCCTGTTATGATAAAAGAAGCATTTAAGTTTTCCATAAGCTTTTTAGCTTCGCTAAACATCATAATTCGACAATCAAGGCATGGGTTTAAGTTTTTGCCAAACCCATAAATGGGGTTTTTTAAAATGTTTAGATATGCATTATCAATCTCTGCTACATAGAGTTTGACATTTAGTTTTTCTAGGCTGTCTCTTAAGGTTTTTATATCTTTTTTGTAGAATGGTGTTTTTATAAAAAGCGCTGACACTTCTAGACCAAGCTTTAGGGCTATATGCAAAGCAAGCAAACTATCTAAACCGCCAGAGTATAAAATTATAGCTTTATTGTTCATCAGACAGGATTCTTTCGACCTCTTGATCTGTTAGTTGGTGAAAATCTTCATAATACATACCAACGCTAAAAAAGGGATCATTGGAAATAATTAAAGCAACAACTGTTGTCATTTTATTTAGTTTTTCAAAAGTATCTTGTGCTACTACACCTGTTGCCACGATAATTTTTTTGGGATGAAATTGTTGTATATCTTTTATCGCTGCCATCATTGAAAGACCGGTAGCTATGCCGTCATCTACTAAAATTACAATTTTTGACTCAAGGTTTGGTAGTGGTTTTTTTCGGTATTTATTTACATAAGAATTAATTTTGCTCTTAATGCTTTCAATGGAATCTTTTGTAATTACATTTGAATATAAAGGATTCACTGATACTTCACCAAATTCACCAATAGCTCCTATAGCAAATTCTTCATCTTGCGGGTGTGGTATTTTTTTTGAAACGTAGATATTAAATTCTAGATTTAGTGTTTTTGCTATAATAGAGGCAATAGGCACACCCCCACGCGGTAGGCCAAGTACAATTACAGGTTCATTTTTTATTATATCTTTTAATTTTTCTGCTAATTCTATACCAACTTGCTCTCTGTTTTTAAATCGCAATTTCATAAATATCTTCTAGATCTCTGTATAGTTCATTATAGTCCATACCAAAACCAACCAAAAAACCTTTTTTAACATCAAATAATTTAAAATCAGGCTCAATATTAATTATTCTACTTTCTTTTTTGTCTATTGCTACACATATATAAACGGTTTTTGCTCCCATTCCTAAAATGTAATCCTTAACTTTAGATATCGTTTGACCTGTATCAAGTATATCGTCAATTAATAAACACACTTTGCCTTTAACATCTAAAGTTGGTTTTTTTAGCCATTTTAATTGTTCGCTTTTATCATACTCATAACTTTTTACACCAATTGATTCGTAATTATATTCAAACTCAAAATACTTAGATAGTTTATCAAAAAATGGTTTTGCGCCTTTTTCTATGTAAAATACAACTATTTGCTTATTTTTAAACTCATTATTGATTTGTTTAGAAACTTCACCTATTCGACGGTCTATATCGTTTTTATCGATAATTTTTTTTAGGTTCATAATACTCCAGCAATTTCTGCGCTACACTTTGGGCACCTGTTGCCTAAAGTAGCGTTTTTTATTATAGCAAAACCGCTGCGTTCAATCAACAACTCTCCGCAATTGTAGCAGTATGTATTTTCAAGATTACTTTTTGGCACATTGCCACCATAAACATACCTTAGGCCAGTAGATTTTCCAATTTCATAAGCTTTTTGAATAGTTTTAATGCTTGTTGGGGGTATGTTTGTTAATTTATATGTAGGGTAAAATGCGCTAATATGCCATGGTATATTTATATCTATAGATTTGATAAATTTAGCTATTTTCTCAATTTCATCATCTGTGTCATTTAGCGTAGGTATAATAAGTGTAGTTATCTCAACCCAAATACCTTTTTCTTTTGATTGCTCAATAGAGTTCAAAACAGGTTTTAGTCTACCACCTGCTATGTTCTTGTAAAAAGATTCATTCATAGACTTTAAATCGATATTAACTGCATCGATTGAACCTGCCATTTTATCTAAGGCTTGTTTGGTAAAAAATCCGTTAGTAACAAAAATATTTTTTAAACCTTTCAATTTAGCATTGTATGCGCAATCCATAGCATATTCAAAAAAAACAGTAGGTTCTGTGTATGTGTATGAAATTGAGCTGCAATCTAAAAACACAGCATCAGATACCACACTGTTTACAGAATAATATTTTCCAGCTGGCTCATCATGATAATACATATATTGACTGATTTCGTAATTTTGGCAGTTTAGACATGTAAAATTACAACCAACTGTGGCTATAGAGTAGCTTTTAGATCCAGGTAAAAAGTGGTATAGGGGTTTTTTTTCAATTGGGTCAACAGCTTGGGCTATGACTTTTTCATAAACCAGACTGTAGGGTTTACCGTTAATATTTTTTCTTACTCTGCAAATTCCCACCTGATTTTCTTCAATTACGCACCTGTGAGAACATAAATCGCATCTTACTTTTTTATTATTTAATTGTTTATATAGATACGCTTCTTTCATATTTGACTCCTTATAAAATTGGTAAACTTATTTTAAATATAGTGCCATTTTCATCACTTTCAACATCAACGTTTCCTCCATGCAAGTTTATTATATTTTTTACAACTGGCAAAGCTATGCCTTTTTTAGTAGAGCCACCGGAAACGAATGGCTCAAATATATTGTTTAAAATAGCCTGCGGGATTACATGCTGTCTGTTTGAAATTTCTATAATAAGTATTTTCTTGTTAGAGATTGTTTTTTCGTATGATTGTATATAAATTATCGTTGATTCTTTTTTTGCTTCAATTAGACTATCTATGATATTATTAATTGCCACTGTAAATTTCTTTTTATCTAGTTTGATAAATTTAACATGTTCATCCATGTTAACGCTAAAATTTAAATTTTTCATTCTTTTTTTAAAATCTGCAATTATTCCATCAAACAAAGAAATAATGTTAACATCTTCAAATACCATTTTTCCGTCTGATATTTGCAGCACATTGTTTAGCACAACATTGAGCTTTTTGCTTTCGGTTTTAATTTTTTCGATATATTTATCAATATCTTCGACTTTGCCTTCTTTGATTTTTCTATCAAGGATATCTGCTATACCACCAATGGACATTAATGGATTTTTCAACACATGCGACATATCTTCTGTGAAGGTTTCTAATATTTTTCTTTTTTCCTGCTCTATTAATTGTTTTTGGAGTGAGTCTATTTCCTTAATGTATTTTGTGAGCTGTAGATTTTTTTCTTCGAGTTCATTTTTTAAGTTTTCTCTGATAATAGAATAATATGCCACATACTCGCTAATAATGCCAGAAGGCAAAGATATTATAAAAAGCGGTATAATTTTATAAACTAGATCTAATGTGTTAAAAGATGCACTTATGCCAAGATACAATATAAAGACACTAGAAGCTAAAGCGAGAAAAAGACCGTAGTAAAGGCCAAGTAGTATTGAGGCTATAGAGATTATAACGAAATATCCGCTGTAGAAAACGCTGTAGATGCCACCGGTATTGTACATAAAGTATGTAATAACGAACTGATCTACAAAAAAAGTAAAAAAACAAAATAGATGGCAGTATTTACTGTCAATTGTTATTCTTATTATATAGAATAATATGTAAATATAAATCAAGCCCAAAAAGATATAATAAATTAAATCATTGCTTTTTGCATTATACATGCACCAAAACACAGCAGCAACAGTAGATATTATTCTAATAAACAGTATTATAAAGTTTAAATATATAGGGGGTATCATCCGGTCAATGTATTCTATTCTCATTTTCCTTGCAAATTCACCTAAAAAAAGTAATATAATGATAGCATTATTTGAAGAAAGTGTCAACGAGGGTTGCAAGCAGTGTTTTTTAAAAAAGAAAATAATCTATCTTATATAGATAGTCTTAAAAATATAGCAATAAATCTCTTAAAGTTATTGAAGACAGATGATGCTAGTCTCAATGATGCTATTGAGAAATACATAAATCTTATAAAGAGCATAAAAGATGAAGACAGCATGAATAAAGTACGTGAAAACATCGTGAATTTTTCTATAAAATACGGTGACTATTTAGATAACAAGAAAAAACAAAATGACTATCTGATAAAGACTATCATAAATTCTCTATCGCAAATTGCAAAAGACTATGATCCGTCAAAGCACTGGCAAGAGAGTTTTCAAAATATCAAAGAGCTGTTAAAATCTGAAATCACATACTCTGTGCTTGAAAACATTAATACTATAATAAAAAATCTCTTATTTTCTACAAAAGACACAAAAGAACTTGTGTATAAAGAATTATCTGAGATAATATTTTCTATGCTGGATGTAGCTATAGAACATGAAAAAGCTTCGGAGTATAAAAAAGAGCTTTTAGCACTTAAAAAAGAAGTATACTTTAATAGTTCACTTTTAAATACATATTCGGTTAGGGAAAGCATAAAAAAGCTCATAGAAAAGAAAGAAAAACTTGAAGACGACTACTTTAATCAACTCCAAGAAAAGCTAAAACAGGCAGTAAAAGCCCTAACATACGTTATGAATACATTTACAAAAGATATAAACAATTACGGCGATATTTTTCAAACGCATATTGACCAAATTGACAGCCTTGTTAATGTAGAAAATATAGATGTAGATGAAATGAGTAAAAAGCTCATAGGTGTAGCAATAAAAATTAAAGAAAGCACAGTTTCTATGAATAACAAGATTAAAATACTAAGCGAAACAATCCAAAAATCAAAACAAACAATAGAGGAACTACAGAACAAGCTGAAAGAAGCACAAGAAAACTTAATTATTGATCCGCTTACAAATGTTTATAACAGAAGGGGTTTGTGGCATTTTCTTGGGTATGAAATAGAAAAAGCTAGACGCTATAATAAGAATTTATCAATTATCATGTGCGATTTGGATAAGTTTAGTGATATTAATAATACTTACGGTCATCAAGTTGGTGACAAAGTTTTAGAAGCTTTTGCGCATACTGCTAAATCTTTATCTAGAGGTTCTGATATTATAACACGATATGGTGGCGAAGAATTTTTGATACTTGTTCCTGAAGCTAATTTAGAGCAAGCCTATCAGTTTGCTGAAAAAATCAGGACAGAAACAGAAAAACTAAAATTCAAATACAAAGATAAAGAGTTTCATATCACTGTTAGTTTAGGTGTTTCGCAGTTTAGACCTAAAGATACCGCAGAAGTATTTGTTGAAAGAGCGGATAAAGCGCTTTATGAAGCAAAAAAAACAAGAAATACCACAGCAAAGGAGACTGTATGATACGACTAGAGAAAATTTTTAATCGAGTAAATGAGATTGGCGCTGATTGTTTTGTATCGTTTGACAAATCTGACCTGCTTTATTTTACGCAGGTAGATGGAGATGGTATTTTGTTGATTATCGAGCAAAAACCTTTTATATTTGCAAATAAACTTTCCTATGATAGCATAATAAATCAAAAACCCCACGCAGAAGTAATACAAGCCGTAAATGTTTTAAAAAGCCTACAAGAATATTTAATAGAAAACAAAATTCATTCAATTGCTCTAGATTTAAAAAGCACAAGTGCTTTTAATTTTGAAACATTAAGAAAAAATTTTGAGATAAAAGATGCAACAGATTTTTCTAAGCAAATCAGAATGATTAAAGAGCAAGGTGAAATAAACTCAATAAAAAGGGCTGCTTTAATTGCGCGTAATGCCTTTACAAAAGTTTATCCATTGATTAAAATAGGCATTAGTGAAAAAGAGCTTCAAATTGAGTTAGACTATCAAATGCTTAAACATGGAGCCCAAGAGAACGCCTTTGAAACAATTGTTGCAAGCGGGGTCAATACATCATTTCCCCATCATAGACCAACAGATAAAAAAATCGAAGATGGAGATTTTTTAATGATAGATTTTGGCGCCTGCGTTGATGGGTATAAAAGTGACTGTACATATACATTTCTAATAGGCAAGCGCACAGATGAAGAAAGAGATTTTTACAATGCGCTTTTTTATGCTCAAACCTTCGCAAGGGAATCTATTGCTCCAAATAGAACAAAAGCTAAAGATATTGACAAAAGGGCACGCGATGAACTTGCAAAATACGGTCTTGATAAACACTTTATTCACTCAACGGGTCATGGTGTAGGGCTTGATATTCATGAGCTACCCAATATTGATTCATCAAACGATACACTTATTTTGCCAAATATGGTTTTTACGATTGAGCCAGGCATATATATACCAGGCAAATACGGAGTGAGAATTGAGCAAACAATTTTAGTTAAAGAAAACGATGTTGAAATATTAGGTTATGCACCATTTATGGAAATTATATAAGGGAGGAGTTGATGCTTAGCACAAATGAATTTAAAAAGGGCTCTAAAGTTGAGATAGATGATGAGCCATATGAGATTGTAAGCTATGAACACATTAAACCAGGTAAGGGTCAGGCGTTTGTTAGGGTAAAACTGAAAAATCTAAAAACTTTAAATGTTGTTGAAAAAACTTTCAAATCAGGAGTTAAAATACCAAAAGCTGACGTAGAAGAAAAGCCTATGCAATACCTCTATCAAGACGAACATGGCTATCACTTCATGGATAATTCAAACTATGAAGAATATGTAATACCAAAAGATGTGATTGAAGAAGAAGCCAAATTTTTGCAAGAAAACAAAGATGTTTTTGTTTTACTTTATAAAAACTTACCAATTGGTATATCTTTACCAAATTTTGTTGAGCTAAAAGTTATAGAGACAGAGCCTGGTTTTAAAGGTGATACCGCAGCAACGGGTACAAAACCAGCTGTGCTTGAAACAAATGCAACCATTCAGGTTCCTTTCTTTATAAAAGAAGGAGATATACTAAGAATTGATACACGCACAGGGGAGTATGTTGAAAGAGTAAACAAATAAATGACAAAGCCCATTCGTACACTAACAATTATCAGCCTATCGCATTTAGTTAATGATTGGTACTCGCTTTTAATACCGCCAGCTGTTCCTTTGTTAAAAACTGTTTATCATCTTAGTTATGTCCAAAGCGGTGTGCTTGTTAGCACACCTTATATTGTTAGTGCAGTTTTGCAGACATACATTGCTTATATGGCAGAAAAAAAGGCAAAAAGGGTATTAGCTTTAAAATTAGGATTTTTAATACTGAGTTTGTCTTTTATTGTTTTTTACTTTTCTAATTCGTTTTTATTTATGGTGTTATCAGCCTTGCTTATCGGTATAGGCCTTAGTATTTACCACCCGCAAGGTATGGGACTGCTTGCAAATGTATTTAAAACCCAAAAAGGTATGGCATTAGGCATAAATGGTATAGGTGGTGCTATTGGGTTTTTTTTTAGCACCAGTTAGTATGGGCTACTTATTATCAAGATTTGGTTTAAAAGCTTTTCTTATTGTTGCTGTACCGGGTTTTTTGATTGTAGCTATATTAATGCTTTGCAAGCAAGAAGAAAAACCTCTTTCTATTACGCTAAAGCATGCTTTTTCAAAAGAGCTTATATTGGTTGGTTTTGTTGCAATGGTATCGCCTTTTTTTTCAAGAGGCATTTCTGCGTTTTTACCTTCTTATTTTTACAGTAAAGGCCAGAATATACTTGATGCTAACCTAATGGCTAGCGTTATGTTGCTTGCAGGTATTATTGCGCAGCCTCTTGGTGGTAAATTTTCTGATAAATTTGGCAGAAAAGGGGTGATATTCGTAAGTTATATATTAATGGCTTTATTTTTAGTGTTATTTTTAATATTTCCAAATTTAGTGTTGCTTTTCTTGTTAGGGTTTGTAACAAGCGTATCAATACCCGTGAGGCATGCTTTGGCAGCCGAAGTAGGCGGTAAATCAATGAACACAAGCATAGCGGTAAGCTATACTATGGTTATGGTAGGTGCATCAATCGCTCCTATTTTAATAGGCTTTTTGATAGACAACTTTGGGTTTAATTTTGCTTTTGGTATAAATACGGTCATTGCGCTTGGGGGCGCTTTATTGCTGTTTTTTGTTAAACCAAGAAATCAAGTCTTGACAAATTGATCAAATTGAACACAATACTTAAGTTACTGTTGGGCGGTTAGCTCAGTTGGGAGAGCGCATGCTTCGCACGCATGAGGTCGGGGGTTCGAGTCCCCTACTGTCCACCAACTACAAAGATAAGTTGGCGTTTTATATTATTGTTACGTGTATTTGCAAAAATTTTATTTTCAGATAATATACTCTGTATGAAAAAAAGTTTTAATCTTATATTTATTGTTTTGATTATTATATCGATGACTTTTGCCCTAAGGGCAAGCAACAACATGCTCTTTACAATGGTACCTTTGCTTTCTAAGTATGATTTGGGCTTTACTACGATACAAATTGGGATTTTAAGTGCCTTGTTTGGCGTTTTTCCTTTTTTGGTAAGTGCTTTTTTAAATGCTAAGCTAAAAAGTTTGGCGAGAAAGAAATTTTTTATTTTTTCAGCTTTTTTATATTTTTTAAGCTTCATAATGTTTTATTTTTCAAACAAAATAAATATTTGGTTTTTAGTTTCAATT
>JBFWJP010000033.1:0-9255 GCA_050253135.1 Desulfurella sp.
GGAGATTATTTAAGGGCTGGCGCACTGGCAAAGTTTACAAAACTTGCTGGTGCGCTTATCGATTTTGATAAATATGGCGGGTATATATTAGGGATTTGCAATGGTTTTCAAGTATTAACCGAACTCCACTTATTAGATGGTGCTCTAATCACAAACACAAATCTGCGTTTCATACACAAACAGGTTTATATAAAATTGCTACCTTCCGTGTGCAAATTTATACAAAATACCGAAAAAGATGTTTTGCAAATGCCTATCGCACACAAAGAAGGTAATTTTTACTGCGATGAGTTAACATTAAAAAAACTCAAAGAAGAAAACAGGATTGTTTTTAAATACTGCGATAGCGATGGAAATATAAACAAACATGCAAACCCTAATGGCAGTATCGAAAACATTGCAGGTATCTGCAACAAAAAAGGCAATATATTGGGTTTAATGCCACATCCGGAAAGAAAAGTGAGTTTTTTGGGCGAAGACGGTGAGTATTTCTTTAGCTTTTTGAGGTAAAAATGTTTGATGAAAGCAAGAAACTATTTGAAGAGGCAAAAAAATACATTGTAGGTGGTGTTAATAGCCCTGTTAGGGCTTTTAAAAGCGTAGGCATTGATCCGATTTTTATCAAAAAGGCAAAAGGCGCATACCTTTACAGTGAAGACGATAGACAACTTATCGATTACGTATCAAGCTTTGGGCCAAATATACTTGGACATGCAAACAACACTATCATAAATAAGGTAAAAACAGCTTTAGAAAATGGCTTTACATACGGTGCATGCACAAAAGCAGAAATCGAACTTGCAAAAAGAATAGTTGAAGCTTTTGATTCAATAGAGCTAACACGTTTTGTTAACTCAGGCACAGAAGCGGTAATGAGTGCTATCAGACTTGCACGCGGTTTTACGCAGAAAGAAAACTGTTTAAAATTCAAAGGCAACTACCATGGACACTACGACAGCATGTTAGTAGGCGCTGGCTCTGGTGCTGCTACGTTTGGTGTACCAACAAGCAAGGGTGTTATTGAAGATATTGCAAAACATACATTGATTTGTGAGTATAACGACTTTGATACTGTAAAAAAGATCTTTCAGGATTATGGGCATACCATCGCATGCGTAATAGTTGAGCCAATTGCCGCAAATATGGGCGTAGTGCTGCCAAAACCTGGTTTTTTGCAATTTTTGCGTGAGATTACGCAACAATACGATAGTTTGCTCATTTTTGATGAAGTTATAACAGGTTTTCGTGCATGTTATGGCGGTGTGCAAACATTAGAAAATATAAAACCTGATCTCACAACATTAGGCAAAATAATCGGTGGAGGTTTTCCTCTTGCCATGTATGGGGGCAATAGGGAAATTATGAGTCTTGTAAGCCCAGAAGGTCCAGTATATCAAGCTGGCACACTATCTGGAAACCCCATTGCAGTCCAAGCTGGTATTGCAACACTTGATATGCTAAAAAATACTAACCCATATGACCAATTGAAATTAAACACACAAATTTTGGTTTCAAGGATAATGGGCCTTGCAAACACATACGATATCCCCCTAAGCGAAAATTCTTTTGCATCATGTTTTACATTCTTCTTTACAGAAGATAAGCCTACAAATTATACTGAAGTATTAAAATCAAACGAAAGGTTATTTAAAAATTTCTTTTTAGGCATGTTAAAAAGAGGCATATACTTTACCCCATCCCAATTTGAAGCTAACTTTTTATCAACAGCCCACACAAAAAAAGATATAGAAATAACAATTGCTGCTGCAGAAGAAATATTTAAAGAACTCAAAGACGCAAAATTTATAGTATGAAAAAAAATAACAAAGATTTGTATAAAAACCTATACGATGCCTCAACAATTGGAATGAGCTTTGTATTTTCTATACTCATAGGGGGCCTTATTGGTTATTTTCTTGATAAAAAATTCCCATCAACACACCCCTGGCTTTTGCTCATCTTTTTATTTTTTGGTATTGTAGCAGCATTTAGAAACTTATATATAGGAACAAAAAAAATAAATAAAGACGAAATGAATAAAAATGAACCAAATAAAAAGACTTGAAATTATTTTAGTTATATTGTATTTTATAGTGTCTTTGATTGCATTTTTTGTAATTAATTTTTTATTTGTTGGTGTTTTGGTGGGTGGAGCGTTAGCGATTATAGATTGGTTTATACTAAAAAGGATGTCATTTGGGTGGGTCAAAAGAGGTAAGTTTTCTTTTTTTGGTAATATAGTAAGACTTATCGCTATTGCCGTTTTAATTATTTTAAGCTACAAGTTGCTCGCATATAGCTTTGTAGGTTTGGTAATAGGCTTTTCAATTATGCCTATTGCAGTTTTTATTTACTTTGTTTTATACAGAAAAAAGTTAGATAGGGAGGTCTAATGGAAGCACCTAATTTCTTAGAATTTATAGCAAATATGCTTCATGTGCCAAACTTTATGGTTTTTACATGGTTTATTATGCTTGTTATTATCGTCTTGGCTATAAGTGCACGTTTAACGTTAAAGTTTATGCCTTCTAATTTCCAAAATGTTGTAGAAGCATTTATATTTGGTATGTATAATTTTGTAGAAGATATACTAGGCCCAAAAGAAACAAAAAAACATTTCAAGCTTATAGCTTCGCTTGGCATATTTATATTTTTTTCAAATATAGTAGAGCTTATACCTTGGTTTGTCCCGCCAACTTCTAGCTGGAATACGACAATTGCTTTGGCTCTTTTGGTATTTGTTTACTACCAGTATTTAGGCATAAAACACAATGGCTTAAAATACATAAAGCACTTTATGGGACCCGTATGGTGGCTTACGCCACTTATGATACCTGTTGAAATAATTGGTCATTTTGCAAGAATCTTATCGCTATCTGTGAGGCTTTTTGGAAACATAGGCGGTGATGACTTACTATTGGCCGTATTGTTCTTTTTAGTTCCTGCTCTTGTGCCAATTCCGGTTATGTTTTTGATATTATTTGCTGCGGTGTTGCAATCATTTATCTTTCCTTTACTTACAACACTCTATATTGCAGATGCTGTTGCAACACACCATGAAGAGTAAAACAATTTTTTATTGTGAGGAGGTTTTATGAAGGGTAAGGTCTTATTCTTAACAGCACTTTTGCTACTTGCTGCTGTACCGGCGTTTGCTGCAGGTGCTCCACAAGCTGCAAGCTCACTCAAAGAATACTATATGCTTGTTGCTATGGGTGGAGCTATAGGTTTAGGTTTAGCAGCAGGTGGTGGCGGTATTGGTCAAGGCCATGCAGTTAACGGTACAGTATTGGGTACAGCTAGAAACCCAAGCCTTTCTGGTAAGTTGCTTACCGTTATGATGATTGGTCTTGCTATGATTGAATCGCTTGTTATTTACATGCTTGTTATTGTGCTGATTATTTTCTATGCAAATCCGTTCCATATTGTATTTTAAGAAATTATCAAAAAGTAGGGCTCTTTTGGTCCTTCTTTTTTCAGAAAACACTCTTATTTAAGAGTTTATTTTGTTTTGAGTAAACTTAGTCTATTGCTTTTAGCTTTTGAGCAACAAAATCCATAATTTTTTGATATATTAGTTGTGTATCTTTAGTTTTTGATAGCACATTGTAAATCTTTTCCAAGTAAAATTCTTTTTTTATTCTTTCAAATGTGTAAATAAAATTGATATCGTATACCCAGCTTAGGTGCAATATTTTTAAGTCAGTTATCGTTTTTAAATCCTCATATTTAACACACTGCCCATTTAATATGCTTTTGTAAACATTTTCAGATATCTCCATAGATGTTGATAATTCAAGATTGACTGCATTATTAGGTTTTTCTGAAATGTAATTTTGTGTGATAATCCTATATATATCAATTTTATCTGCGTCTCTAATAACTTTTGACAAAAAAATAAGCCTGTAATCGTTAATTTTAGGCAGGTGCGCTTTATTATGGTTTTCTATTGCTTTTATAATTATATTTTTTGTGTAATCATTAATATTTTTCAATAAACCATTCTCTACCATAATTTTTATAGAAAGTTCTGCGTGGTTTTTTGATATTGCATCATTAAATGTATTGTATTTTACATACTGTTCAAACCTACCAATATCATGAAAAAGCGCAATTATGTATGAACTAAGACTGCAATTTTGATTTTTTCTGTAACGCTGCATAATTTTCAGCGATTCTTTGCAAACATTGTACGTATGTATGCGTTTTAACTCAAGGTTTTGCCTTTTGTCAAAATTTTCTTTTATAATACTGCCTACATAATTATCAAACCAAAGCTTTAGCTTTATAACTTGCCCTATGCTTAATTCTTCTAACTCTCTCACACTATATTTATTATACTACAATTATTGTAAAAAATTAAGAGTTTCGCCTTTTAAATTTTTCTATATTAAACAAGGTAGTTGGTAAAACAAATAATACCATAAAAAGTTGCGCCAACAAACCAGAGATAATGGCAATAGCAAGTGGCTTTAGCATGTCAGACCCATGACCTAAATTTATAGCAATAGGCATTAGGGCAAGTATTGCAATTAAAGTGGACATAACGATGGGGCGCATTCTATTTTTTCCAGCATGCATAATTGCTTCGATGTTGCCTTTATTTTCAATATACTCTTTATACTCACTTACATAAAATATTGCAGTTTCTGTATTTATACCAACACTCATAATAAGACCCATTATCGATGTTATGTTTAATTGTGTTTGAGTTATATACAAGCCAATAAAATCTGCAGCTAAAGCCAAAAGTGAGGTCAAAAGAATGATTAACGCCGTAGAAAATTGCTCATATAAAAATAGCAAAACTATAAAAACTAAAACAACAGCACTAATAAGCACAATAAACAAACCCGCAAATGCTTTCTTTTGCTGGGCATAAAGTCCGCCAAATTCGTAATACACACCCTTGGTATTTAAAATTTGAGATTTATTTAAGACTTTTTGAACCCTTTTTACAGCCTGACCTAAACTTGTATTGCTAATCCTTGCGGTTACTGCTATCATATTTTTTAAGTTATCGTGGACAATCTCTGGCTGACCTGTTACTATATGTAAATCTGCAATGCGCTTTAAGGGAATAAGCCTGCCATCTTGTGTACGAATAGGTAAATTCTCTATATCTGTAATGTTTTGTCTAAAACCTTGAGGTGTCCAAACTCTAACGCCAATTAATTTTGGACTTTCCAATATGTAGGTAGCATCAACACCATTTAGGTATTGATTCAGCTGGTTTGTAACATACATTGGATCAACACCTTCTATTGCTGCCCTAGAACGATTAACTTCAATATTTAAAGCATCGCCAGCAAGCACAACACCACTTTTAACATCCACAACACCTGGGACTTTAGATATTATATTTGCGACTTTCGGTGCAAGGGCTAACAATTGAGCATAATTATCGGAATAGATTTTTATTTCAATCGGGGATGGTGTTCCTACTAAGTCACCTATCATGTCTTCCATAAGCTGAGACATGTCTATGCGTATACCAGGTACTGTTGTTTCTATCTTATTTCTTATCTGATTCATTATATTCTCAACAGAAGGTCTGGGGAATGGCTTAAGTTTAATAAAAAAATCTCCTGTGTTCGGTTCGTTTAACCCACCTCCTAACCCCAAACCTGTTCTTGCAGTGTAATTTTGTACGTATTTGTTTGATTGTATTATCTTTTCTACTTTACTTAAAGTATACTGCGTTTCATTTAGTGAAGTACCTGGTTTTGTAACATAATCTAAAACAAAACCTCCTTCGTCCATAGAAGGCATAAATCCGCTTCCTATATTTTTAAAACTAAATATACCAAGCCCAATCAATGCTATAACAAACAAATAAACATATAATGGTTTTCGAAAAGAAAAATTTATAGCTTTTTGATATATTTTATTTAAGTAATCAACAAGAGCATTTTTTCTTTCCTGAGAAGGACCTTGGTTTAACAGTTTTCTTGCAATTATCGGCACTAAAATTACTGTTACTAAAAAAGAAATAATGAGACTCATTGCCATGGTAATTGATAAAGTTTTAAAAAAAGCACCTGTTATGCCAGATAAAAAAGCAAATGGTATAAAAATTACAGTGGTTGATAAAGATGAACCCAAAAGCGGTTTTAAAAAATCTTTAACGGCAATAGGTATAGCTTTTGAAATTTCTAAGTTTCTTTTGTCTTCGATATAGCGCATAATATATTCAATCATTACAATTACATCATCTATAATTAAACCAACTGCTGCTGCTATACCACCTAAAGTCATGATGTTAAAGCTCATTTTAAATACATAAATCAATAATATTGTAGAAAACAAAATTGTAGGTAAACTTATTAGAAGCGTTACGGTAATCTTTAAGTTTCTTAAAAAAACTAAAACCACAATTATGGCAAGTATTATACCTATTATAATAGCGTCTCTTAGGCTATGCGCTGAAGAGACAATCAATTTACTTTGGTCATACCATTTTGCAATCTTAATACCAGAAGGTAGTTTACTTTCAAACTCATGCAATTTTTTATCAACATCATGAGCAATTTTTACAGTATTACCCTCTGGGGATTGTATAATTTGTACTAAAACGGCATTTTGACCATTTGCTACAACCTTTGTCCAATTTGGCACCGTAGATTTTTTTATCACTGCTATATCGCTCAAACGCACAATGCCGTTTGCGCTAGTTTTTAAAACGGTATCTTCTATGGATTTTAAATTATGTAGTTGAGATTTAGATACCACTAGATAAAGCTTATAATAATCTTCAAGCCTGCCAACTGCACTAATAATATTTGAGTTAGATAAAGATTTTATGACATCATCCATTGTAAGATTGTATGTGTAAAGCTTCATTGGGTTAATTAAAACGTGGTATTCTTCTTTATCGCCACCTACAACTTGAACATTGGCTACACCTTTAATATTTAAAAGCAAAGGTTTTATCTCGTATAAAGCAATATTTCTTAACTCAACCAAAGAGTGATTTTTTGATGTAAGACTATATGCTATTGCAGGATAAACAGTCGGGTACATCCTGATTGCATGAAATGTGCTACCTTTTGGTAATTCTGGCAGGATACCATTTAATGTAGATTCAACATTAAGTAAATTGACATTCATATTTTGTCCCCAACCAAAGTCAAGCATAAACTCTGCAGATCCTCTGCTTGTGGTTGATCTAACATGCACTACATTTGGTACAGCCCTTAAGGCCTGCTCAACTTTTTTTGTGACTTCGATAGCCATAGTATTTGCGGGTATATCACCGCTATCTACCATAACTCTAACGCGTGGGAACTCAACATTTGGGAAAAGTGCAACAGGTGTTTTAAATGTTGCAAAAATTCCACCAAATACAATTACAATAATAATAAAAACTATCGCTTTTCGTTTTCTCCATAAAAGATCTTGAAATTTCATTTTTGAACCTTCACTCTCATATTATTTTTTAATTCATACGCACCCTGCGTAACAACAAGGTCTTTATTTGTAATCTCAGGAGATTGAATTAAAGCATAATTTTGATTTTTCAAAACTACATTGACAATATGCCTATTAGCAACGCCATTTTTTATAGTATAAATAATGTAGTGGCCATTTTCATACAAAAGAGCCGATTTTGGAACGCTAAAACCTGTACTTTTAGAAACTGGGATATCTACTTTTACATAACTATTTAATAAGAGATTTTCATTTGTATCAGGTGAAATGTAAACATTAATAAGATGACTTAATGGGTCAATAATCCTAGATATAGAAACAATTCTCCCTGTAATATTTTTATTGTAATCTATAAGGGATATTTTAACTGGCATGCCTAATTTTAAAAAATTAACATCTTCTGGCTCCACGCCACATTTTATAGCGATATTGTCAATGTTTGCTATGGATAAAATGGGTAAACCTGCTGCCACATTAGCGCCTTCTGTGTAATTAATTTTTGTTATAACCCCGTTTGTGGGAGAGTAAACTTTATCTGTATATGCTTTTTTTAAATTCTCATATATAACTTCTGCCTGATTCAGTGCATTTTGGGCATTCAAGATATCCTGTTTTGTTAATAAATGAAGTTTAAATTTTTCTTGGGTGATTTTTAAATTTTCTTGAGCTGATGTTACTGAATTTTCTGCTTGCATCAATTGAGATTGTACAGTAGGCGATGGAGTTACACTAAAAAGCAGTTGGCCTTTGTTTACGCTTTGACCATCAATAACATACATTTTGTTAATATTAGCATCAAAATTCAAAGTAACAGTTTTGGCTGTTCCTGGCTTAGATTCAATAACGCCGTATGCTACTATATCTCTTGAAAGTGCCATAACCTGAATTGGGACAGCATTTATGCTAGCAACAAGCGTCTCTTTGGATGAATTATTTAAAGTTGATTCATTTTTATTTAATAATAAGTAAGCTGCAAAAAAAACACCTGCGCATACAATTATTGCTATCCAAATAACTCTTTTCATTTTGACACCTACCTCAATTAATCTTTTTTGCAGAAGCAATCTCTAAAGCTATTTGCATATTGTACAAAGATTTTTCTAAGTTTAAAATGTTGATTTTTTTATTAATAACATCGTTTGAATTTTTATAAAACTCTATCACGCCTATATAACCATCTTTGTATGCCTGTTCATAATACTTTAGTGAATTGCTGCTATTTTCGTAATCAGCATTTAAAAAACTAAGTTGTTTTTGTATATTTTCTATATCAGAAGCCAGTTTTTTAATATCAAACTTTGCAGTATTGATACGATTCACATATTCATCGTACATTTTTTTTCGAGTAGCTTTTTGTATGTCTATTTGTGCCTTATTTGTATTAAAGATAGGAAAATCTATAGAGATACCAACACCTAATGTTTGAACATTGGAAGTATCACGACTAAATGGAAAATTTATAGAAACCCTTGGAAATTGCTGAATAAATGCAATACGCGTTCTTTCTTCTTGAGCCTGATATGCCAGCCTATAAGCCACTATATCTAAACGGTTTTCTATGTTTTTGTATAGTTCGCTCAAAGGTGGCAATGTTGAAGCATAATAAGGTTTAAAATTGATCTTTAAATTAACATTTAAGGGAAGTCCCAGTATTTCTTTTAGTTTATCGTTTTGTTTATCCAGCAAATTTTTAGTGTCTAGATAGGCTAATTTAGCCGTTTCATACTCATTTTTTGCAAGCTGCAAATCGCTTAATAAAACCAGCTGTTTGCTGTAGGCATTTTTTACTGTGTCGTAAATTTTCTTATATAAATTTAGTTTATC
>JBFWJP010000034.1:0-4148 GCA_050253135.1 Desulfurella sp.
AAACTGCGTTACTTCCCTACCATCTAACCAAACTTCCCACCCAAGCCCCCATGCACCTAGTGTCGGAGACTCCCAATTGTCATCAACAAAACGAATATCGTGCTTTTTTGTCGATATACCTAAAAATTCCAGACTCTCTAAGTACATATCTTGAATATTTTCTGGTGATGGCTTAATTATAACCTGGTATTGATAATAATGCTGAAGTCTATTGGGATTCTCACCGTATCTACCGTCAGTTGGTCTTCTTGAAGGTGCTGTATAGGCTACGCTCCAAGGTTTATCGCCTAATGACTTTAATACAGTAGCTGGATGAAATGTTCCAGCGCCGGCTTCAATATCGTAGGGCTGTAAAATAATGCAACCTTTTGATTTCCAAAATTCTGACAACTTTAGTGGTATGTCTTGATAGTTCATATGCCACTCCCTGTTAAATTGTTAATTTGCGCATAGACTGGAGCATGATCAGATGAACCACGCTTCGCCCGCTCTTTTTCGTCTATATTGCAAAGAACCGTATTTTCAAAAATTTCTTTTGTCATTAAAATATAATCTATCCTTAGACCTACGTTTCTTAAAAACGAATTTGCCCTATAATCCCAAAAACTAAATATTTTATCATTTTTGTGAAACTCGCGAAACGCATCAAAAAAACCAATGTCTAGTATATCTTTCATAGCATTTCTTTCTAGGTGAGTAAAACCGATTTTGAAACTCATCTGGTTACTATTATAAACATCTAAGTCCGATAATGCAACATTTAAATCACCTATAAGTATTATCCTGTTCGTAATTTTAAGCAGTGAAATTAAGTACTCTTTTAATTTAGATAAATAATCAAGCTTGTAATAATAATCGGATGTTCCAACATCCTTTCCATTTGGTACATAGACATTGATAATTTTTATACCATTAATCTCACAACTTATCATGCGTTTTTGATCCCTCGCATCAAGCGCAAAACCTTTTTTTACATTTTCCATAGGAAACTTTGAGGCAATTGCAACACCGTTAAAACCAACTTCACCAAAACTCTCTACATTGTAGCCTAAATCCCTAAAATTATTGTAAGGAAACTTATCATCTGGGGTCTTAATTTCTTGCATGCCAAGCATATCAATACTTTCTTTTTGCAGCCATTCTAAAATCTGATCCATTCTTACCCTTACAGAGTTTACATTCCAAGTTGCTATTTTCATTCATTTTTCCTTTCTATAAAAATAATAAACATCTTTTCATGCCTTTTTCAGTAATATATATTTTTTAGCGCTAATAATAAATGTCGCGCTTTCGATAATTTTATATATGATAATACAACTTTTTGCAACTATTCTAGGTGTTTTTTCATAGTGTGAACATTTTGACTTGACTTTTTTATACTAACCTAATATATTTATATTTGACTAATTTCGGAGGTTTAAAAGTGAAAAAAAGCCTCAAAATATGGATTTTATCGTTTTTGGCTGTATTTGGTCCTGGTTTTATAGTAATGATAGCGGATATGGATGCAGGCTCAATTACAACCGCATTTGTATCTGGCGCACAATACGGCTATAAATTGATACCTTTACAACTATTACTGATACCTCTATTGTATGTAGTGCAAGAAATAGCCTCAAGGCTAGGATGTGTAACGAGTAAAGGTCACGGCGAACTCATAAGAGAATACTTTGGTGAAAAATGGGCAGTGTTTTCAACTATACTGTTGCTTTTTGTCGTATTTAGCGCACTTTTAACAGAATTTTCAGGCATTGCAGCAAGTACAGAGATTATAGGTATACCAAAAGACTACTCTATTATCATTAGTGCTTTATTGCTTATTTTTGTAGCTTTAAGCGGAAAATACAAACGTGCAGAAGCTATTGCCATTGTTTTTTCTCTCGTTTCTTTTGTTTTTATACCTGCAGCCATAATGTCGCACCCTAATTACACTGAAATAGCAAAAAGCTTTATTTCGCATCAGCCATTTAATAACAAAAATTATCTTTTTCTTATAGCAGCAAACGTTGGTGCAGTAATTATGCCATGGATGATTTATTACCAACAAAGCGCTACGGTTGATAAGCGTTTGCAATCGTGCGATATAAAATTTGCAAAATGGGATACATTGATTGGCAGCTTTGCTACACAAATTTTAATGATTGTGGTAATTATTCTTGGTGCATCTGTGCTGTATAAAGAGCATATTGCCCCAAAAAATGCTTATAGCTTTGCTTTGGCTTTAGTACCTATTGCTGGTAAATACAGTGCTTTACTGTTTGCCGTTGGACTGTATGCATCAAGCATTTTAGCTGCATTTGTTGTGTCAATGTCATTTGCCTGGGCATCTGGTGAAACGTGGAAATTCACACACACACTAAATGCAAACTTTAAGCAAGAAAAGCTGTTTTATTTTATCTATATTGCTTTAGTTGCTCTAAGCGCTATTATTATACTCATCCCTGGTATCCCTCTTGTAAAGATTATGGTTGATGTAGAAGCATTTAATGGTTTTGTTTTGCCAATTGTTCTGGGTTTTTTAATAATGCTTGCAAGTAGCAAAAAAATACTCAAAAATTATTCATACTCTAGAGCATATATAAGTATAGTAGCGCTTCTGGCTTTGGCAATAATTGTTTTGGGAATATATTCTGCTATAGTATAATAGAATTTAATAAACTATTTGATTTTTCTAATTTTGACTTGATTTATTCCTCTTTTTAATACTCAAGTTTATCCCTATTTTGGTTTTGCATATCATACATCCACTGAGGGTAGAGTGTTCTTGGTTGTGTAACGCTATCTAGCATTTTTACTTCTTCATCACTTAGTTCTACATGTATGCTCTTTATATTGTCTTGCAGTTGACTCATCTTGTTTGCACCAATAATAACTGATGTAACTTCTTGTTTACTCAAAAGCCACGATAAAGCTACCTGTGCGATAGAAACACCTTTTTGCTTTGCTATAGCGTCTAATACTTCAATGGCATCGTAGGATCTTTCGTCTATGGGTGGAAACTCAAAGCCGCTTCTTCGAGCATTTTGGGGTTTTGGGTTTTCTTTAGTGTACTTTCCTGTTAAAAATCCTCCAGATAAAGGCGACCATGGCAAAAACGCTAAATTTTCCTCTTTGCAAAGAGGAAGCAACTCATGCTCTACATCTCTGCCAACTAAAGAATAGTACGCCTGCAAAGATACAAATTCAGCCCACCTATTTGCTTTTGATAAATAAATCGCTTTCATTATATGCCTTGCAGACCAATTTGAGCAACCAATATACAATACCTTGCCTGCTTTCACAAGCATATCTAGCGCATCAAGCGCTTCTTCTATACTTGCTAGCATATCCCACCCATGAACCTGATAAAGGTCAATATAGTCTACCTGAAGTCTTTTTAGACTTGCATCGCAGGCTTCAATAATATGTTTTCTTGAAAGACCAATATTGTTAATGTCACCTCTATTCTCAAATGCTTCCTGAGAGCTTGCGCTCCTTACTTTTGTAGCTATGATTAAATCGTGCCTTTTTAAACCTAATTTTTTTATAACATTGCCCAAGATTGTTTCTGATTCGCCAAATGAATACACATCTGCAGTATCAAAAAAGTTTATTCCTTCATCTGCAGCCTTTTTTACTAACTGTAGTGCTAACTCTTCATTTACTATGCCAATGTTTCTAAAATTAGAACCAAAAGTCATTGTCCCCAAACACAACTGAGAGACCTTTAAAGCCGTTTTACCAAATTTTTTATACTTCATTTTTTCCTCCTTATTTAGTTAATTTAATGGCTATTTACTAATTTTTCAAGTATAAACTGTAACTAATAAACTTGAAATATTTCTATAAGCAATTATTTTTATTGAAAAAAAGGAGATTAGCATGAGAGAATTTCAAACAATTGAAAATTTAGCTTTTATCGATCACCCGGTAAATAAAAATGTAAAGATTGGCTATATTCTAACTCACAAGGATGACAATGTAGACTTTACAAGTGCAATTGTAAAGATACCAAGAGGTGAAGTAATACCAGAACATACACACGATGTTTATGATATTATTTGCCCACTTTCTGGCAAAGGTAAAATTTGGGTAGAAAACGCAGGAGAACACGAACTTAAAAAGGGTGTTTTCGTAAAAGTACCCCCACACACAAAACACAGAATTTT
>JBFWJP010000034.1:4248-9225 GCA_050253135.1 Desulfurella sp.
AATTCATCAAAGTAATATTTTGTAAGGTTAACCTTTAGAGAAAAGCCACAATCTAACAAAACACTATACACATGCCCGTTAAAACTGAAATCAACAACAAAGCATTTAAAACAGTTATCCATATTCGTTTCTTGTTTTGTTAGGATGATCATATCTGGCCTTATAAGACAGATTGCTTTATCAAACTCTACATTACTTACGATTATACTTTGATCTGATGTAGCCACTTTATCACTTGTAATCCGGTTTGCTTTTAATATGTTAAAATCTAAAAATAAAGCCCCGTATGTATCGTTTGGAGAGCTTAAAAACTCACTTGAATGTTGTACATACTTTAGATAACCATCTTGCATAATACCTATATAGTCAGCTATATACACGCTTTCTGTGATATCGTGCGTAACAAACAAACAAGCATAGTTGAATTTTTTTAATATAGATTTTATCTCTTTAAGCAAAAGAGGCTTTTCTAGGTATGAAATATCAGATGTAGGCTCATCAAATAAAATAATATCAGGGTTTGCACAAAGCGTTCTAGCCAGCGCAACCCTTTGCCTTTGGCCACTACTTATATCGCTTGGCTTTCGTTTTAGAAACTCTTTTAAATTAAATACTTCTATTATATCGTCAACATTTAGCTTAGGTTTGTTAAATTTTAAACCATAGGTTATATTTTCATATATGCTCATGTGGGGAAACAAACCAAGGTTAGCTCCAATGTAGCCTATTTTTCTTTCTTGGGGCTTTTTTTGTGTAATATCAATGTTATTTAAAATAATTTTACCTGATTCAATGGGCGCTAAACCACATAAACACTCAAGGAGTTTTGTTTTGCCTACGCCGTTTTTGCCCAAAATTACAAGAATACTATTGTCTTTCAAGCTAAAGTTGATATCTTTTAGTTTAAAACTGCCAAATGTAGCATTGAGATTTGCAACTTTCAAAAGATTCATCGTTTAATCAAAAACCTTAGCGTTAAAAAGAAACCTATACATATAAGCAAAAGGTAAGCTGCAATGGCAGCGGAAGTTTCTAAGTTCATTTCATTAAAAGCATTGTAGATTTTTACAGGTGCTGTCATAGGGTAATATGCAAGCATAACTACAGCACCAAACTCTGAAATTGCCCGTGCCCACACCAAGATAAAGCCAGAGTAAATGGCACTTTTAGACAATGGTAAATATATATCTTTAAACACATTAAATTCGCCTGCTCCAAGCATAAGGGCTGTCTTTTCAAGCTCTTTATCGATGCTTCTAAAGCTTTCTTTGGCAGAATTTACCATATGGGGTAAAGACACAAACAGCATAGCTATTACTATAGCCACTCGCGTGCCTGTAATTTGAAAGTTGAATAAATGATAGGAAAGGTTTCCTATGATACCTTCTCTGCCGTAGATAAAAAGCAGCGCAATCCCAGCTACCGTATGAGGTATAGAAATTGGTATATCAGCCACCGTTTCTATAAATTTATTTAGTTTTTTAAAAAAATTTTTAGCTAAAAGATAGGCAAACGGAACACCAATTACGATCGATATCAACCCACATGCAAACGACAAGGACAAACTGTTAAAAATAGCTTCTATAACAGAGCTTTCTTCAATTACACTCAGAGTTTTTGAGTTTATAAACAATGTAAGGCGAACCATGGGGACTACAATAAATATAAGTACTAAAAAACTTATAAGTAAAAACGCAAATTTTAATGTTTTATCGCTTAAATAACTGTGTTTCATAGCTAAGAAGAGAGGAAAAAGCTTCCTCTCATTTTGTTAATTTTTTTACAATTTCTGGTATTTGATTAACAGCACCTACTGCTACTGCAGGGCTAATTGCGGGCTGGCCATTTTCATTCAATATTTTTTGGCCTTCTTTTGAGATTAAAAAGGCTAAAAATTTCGCTGCCAACTCTTTATTTTTTGCCTGATTAGGTATTGATATACCATAAATTATAGGTATGCCAGGAGCTACCTTGCCAGATTTTAGTTTAAATGACACTTGAGAGTAATACTTTGCAAATTTGGGATCACCAAAGTTAATTTCGTTTGGCAGTTTAACATAATCTAAACCATACTGTTTTGCAATGGATAAATACTCAAAAGCATAATCAAGTTCTGAAGCTTTTAGGTAGGCTATTAAATCTTCGGCTTTAGGCCTTATGTTGTTTTTGTTTACATGAGATAAAAGGTAGTCTGCTAACTTAGGGTCATGATAGTATATAGATGCAAGCTTTAAAACCATAACAGCTGTATAGCCACCTGGGTCTAAATTTGGGTTTCCATAGCCCCAGCTTACATCTTTCTTTGAAAGTATCTTATACCAGTTGTTTGAGTTTATCTCTTTTGCATATTTGCTTTTTGGTGTATAAGCCAATACTTCTTGGTTTGTAGAAAACTGTAAATACCAGCTTGTGTATTGTGGCATTAAATCTTTAGGGAATAAAGAGTAATCAGCTAGAGCTACAATATCTGGTATGCGGTGCAAATCAGTAATCATTCTTACGATTTTCACACTACCAAAAGCCTCGTTGTGAAACGCTACATTAGTATGGTATGTCTTGTTGAAAGCCTCTTCAATTTCTTTAAAAGGTTTTGCAAGGCTCCCTGCTTCCATTACAACAAGACTTTCAGCAAAAGCACTGCTTGCTAAAAAAACAACGGCAAGAATTACAGCAAGTTTAGAAAAAAGTTTCATATAAACACCCCCTAACTAAAAAAGAATTCAAATACATCGCCTGATCTGGCACTTTGTATTTCTTTTGGTACAGCCAAAAAGGCATTGGCTTTAGATAAAGCGCTAAAGTCCCCAGAGCCATTATAAGGTATTTTATAGGCTTTATAGATATTTTGCTCAAATCTTACATCCACGGGCAAAAAATGCATTCTATCTGGTTTTTTGTTGTAATCAAAGGCTATGCTGCATTTTAGAAAACTAACATCAAAATCACTGCACCCAAGTATCTTTGATATGATGTTGCCTACAAAGAGTCTAAATACACTGAATGTAGATACGGGGTTTCCGGGTGAGCCTACGATATAACAGTTATCCTTTAAAGCTATAATCGTAGGCCGGCCTGGCTTCATATCTATTGTTCTTACAAGTATTTTTGCACTAATGTTATTTAGCGCATCTGCCGTATAGTCTTTATCGCCAAAGGAAGAACCACCCGTTATAACTACAATATCGCAAGTTTTTGTTGCTATATCAAGCGTCTGCTCTATTATTTTTAGATCATCTGGGAGTTTGCCGTAATCAACTGCTTCTTGATTAAATTGGTTTATCTGGGCAATTAAGCTGTAGCGTGAAGTATCAATGACGCTTGAAGGCTTTTGTGGCTCTCCTAGATTTATCAGTTCATCACCTGTTGTTATTACACCAATCTTTAGCTTTCTGTAGACCTTTATGGTTGCACAGGAAAGCTGGGCAAGTAGATTTACCATATTGGTTTTTATAAGCGTGCCTTTTTTTAATACAGTTTCCCCTTTTTTTAGATCTTCGCCAAAATAGGCTATATTTGAGCCTTTCTTTGGTGCATTTTTAAAAATGATATATCCTTCTTGTTCTGTAACTGCTTCAAGCTCAACTACGCTATCACAGCAGTCTGGGACTTTCGCGCCTGTCATTATGCGGACTGCATCTTTGGGTTTTAGTTTAATATCTTTGTTTGATCCTGCAAAAAGCTCATCGGCTATTTTTAGCTTAAGTGTATCATCTACATCTGAAAACTTAAAGGCAAAACCATCCATTGTAGCTTTGTTAAATGGGGGAAAATCTATGTCTGATACAATATCTACAGCTAGTACCCTATTTATAGAATCAAGCAAACCCACTTCCTCAATTTGATTTATAAGTTTTGGTTGAATTGTTCCTTTTGCTTCATAAAATGTTGTCATCTTAACCCCTTTACCTATAATTTATGCTGCGCAAAAACTTTGCGTAATTTGCAAATTGGTTTAAATTGTGAAAAGTGTTTATTTTAGTGCGTGTCTTTACCAAGTTGTAGTAAAGCCCTGCATCGTTTGTATCTTTAATGAGTGTGGCACCAATGATTACATTTGATTCATCAAAAAAAAGCTTCCTGTAAAAATTTCTTTGTGGATCAAAAAACTCAATACTTTCTGTATCGTCTTTGTTGTAACCCACAACTGCCACATCTGTACCAAACACTTCTGTAGTGTTGTTTTTTAAGCTTCCTTCATAAAAGATGTCAAAACCCAATATGTTTTTTGCTGCTATAGAAGCTTGCTCTACAGCTGTAATCCAGTTTCCTTGAACGAGGCTTTTACCTGTTATAAAATCTTTGCCTTGGGCACAATCGCCTGCCGCATAGACATCTTGGGCGCTTGTTCTGCAATGCTCATCTATAACAATGCCTATATCGATATCAAGCTCGTCTTTTAAAAAGCCTACATTTGGTACAACGCCTTTGCCAACAAGCAGACAATCACAGTCTATTGTTTGGTTTGATTCCAAGATTAGCTTTATTGAACCGTCTTTATTATCTTTGACGCTTTCTACATCATCATGCTTGTAAATAAATACATTTTTGCTTTTAAAAATCCTTTCTAATATATAGGAGGCTTCTTTGTCCACTACTTGAGAAAAAACTCTATCGGATGATACAACTATATGTTTTTTAACATCGTCTTTTAAATGAGAAAGTGTAGGTATGCTAACAAGACCAGCGCCAAGCGCTGATACAGACTTTGCACTTGCAAAAAACTCATGGAGTTTATCTGCATCGGAGATATTTCTTAGCGTCAATACTTTATCGTGCTTTATACGGGGCGGCTTTGCTGAAGCACCGCTTGCTATAAGTAAATACTTATATGTGTACACACCGTCTTGGGTGTGGATTGTTTTCCTATTTGTTTTAACTTTTATTACCTCTTGTCCCAAATAGGTATAAACGCCGTTTTTTGGGTAAAAGCTCCTATCTACTATGTAGAGGTGATCTCTATCCGTATCAAAACCTGCA
>JBFWJP010000035.1:0-9190 GCA_050253135.1 Desulfurella sp.
GGCAGATTATTCACTGAAGCTGTGGAAGTTTGTAGAAGATATTGGTGCATCTCCAATGACCGCATGGTATGAAATAGCAGGGGTCCACGGTGGAGGTTCACCTATTATGGAAACCATAGCGCTAAGCATAGAATTTGATTTTGAAACCAGAAAAAGCCTAGCGCGCTATCTTGCAGGCATTGATGAAGACTACGATGAGTCAAAAGAACTCAATTTAGAACCAAACGATATTAAATAGGAGGTCTTATGGAAAGCATAGGAGAGTTATTGGGATTTCATCATCCAGACGAAATGAGAGAATTTTTTAGAAAAAAATCAAAAAAGATGACAAATAAGCTAATGGATTTAAAAGAGGCCGTTGCCCTTGTAAACGAAGGCGACTATATTTCAATCGGTGGCTTTGGCACCGTAAGAATACCAACAGCCTTCATACAGGAACTACTACGTGCAAAAAAGAAGAACCTCCAAGCTGCTTGTTTTACATCAAACGTTGATACAGATTTACTGGCAGCAGGCAAAACATTTACCAAAGCTGATGCGTCTTACATTATAAATTTTGAAGCACTTGGGGCACCAAAAGTTTTAAAAAAATACTTTGAAAGCGGCGCTATTGAGCTAACTGAGTGGTCAAATGGCGCAATGGGATGGCGCTATAAAGCAGCGGCTATGGGCTTATCTTATTTACCTGTAAGGTCTATGCTAGGCACAGATACGCAAAAGTACTCTGCAGCAAAAGAAGTAACGTGCCCATTTACAGGTATGAAATATTTGGCTGTTCCTGCCCTGTATCCTGATGTAGCAGTTATACATGTCCATGCAGCAGACATATACGGCAACAGCTACATAAAAGGCGTACTTGTAGCTGATGTAGATATTGCAAAAGCTTCCAAAAAGGTAATTATCACAACTGAAAAAATTGTACCCACTGAGTTTTTTAGAGATAACCCACAAAGTACCACAATCCCATTTTATCAAGTAGATGCAGTTGTTGCTACACCCTATGGCAGCTATCCTTGCAATATGCCGTATGAGTATTTTATGGATGTAGATCATTTAAGGGAATTTTTAAAAGCAGCAGAAGACGAAAACACATTTGAGGAGTTTTTAAATAAAAACATATACAACTGTAAAGATTTTTACGAATATTTGGAAAACTGCGGTGGCATAAGGCGGATTGAATACTTAAAAGATTTAGAAAACCAAATAATAGTGGAAGGGAGGTTAAGGTGAATAACTACAATGATATAGAGCTAATGATATGCGTTGCCTCAAGAATATTTGAAGATGGCGCAAGTGTATCTGTTGGAACAGGTATACCATGTGCAGCTGTTATGCTTGCACAGAAGCTTTATGCACCAAACATTTTAATTACATTTGAAGCAGGTGCAGTTGCTCCCATACTGCCTGCTATGCCTATATCAGTAGGTGATTCTGCAACAATGCACAAAGCTCTTCAAACAGGCTCTACGTGCGATCAAATGGAAATGATACAGCGTGGCCTTATTGATTACTGCTTTTTAGGCGGTGCCCAAATAGATATGTACGGTAATATAAACTCTACAGTGATTGGAGACTACAAAAAACCAAAGGTAAGATTCCCAGGTTCAGGTGGAGCTAACGATTTTGCTTCTATGGCTTGGAGAATTGTGATGGTCGTACCGCATTCAATAAGAAGATTTACAAACAAAATAGATTTCATTACTACACCTGGCTATTTAACAGGACCAGGTGCAAGAGAAAAAGTTGGTTTAGCACCAAATACAGGACCGTACAAGATTATTACCAATTTAGCTGTTATGGGTTTTGATGAAGAAACAAAAAGAATGACATTAGAATCCATTCACCCAGGATATACCATAGATGATGTCCAAAAAAACACAGACTTTGAGTTACTTATAAAACAACCCCCCAAAAAAACCGAACCGCCTACACAAGAAGAGCTTAGAGTGCTGCGAGAAGAAGTGGATCCATTTAAAGCCGTAATAGAAAGAAAAGCAGAATAATTTTTTATAAAGGGAGGTTTTATGATTCAAGGCAAGACCAAAGATTTCTTATGGGTTACTCAAGGCGTTTTAGCTATTATTATTGCCATACTTTTTTTTGCTAAGTTTCCAACTTTAACGGTATTTTTTAGCATTTTGCTTTTAGCTAATTTTATGCTGATTGGAGCTGGCTCAAGAACAGATAAAATGTTTCTAGTCTACCCTTATGGAATATTTTTAGTTATTTTTTGGGGTGGTTTTTTAGGTTTATTTTACTACTGGAAGCTTTATTACAATGCAGTTCCAAAAACATTATTTTTAGGAATGCATCCTGGAACAGCTATTTTATGGATAGTATTTTTAGTATTAGGAGGATTTTTAACAACTATTCTCTCATATACAATTCTTTTTGAAAGAAATGTAATTTCTCAAAAAGAATGGGAAGCATTTATAGCTGATGTAGAAGATTTTAATAAAAGGCATGAACAAGCTAATGAAGATAAACCAGAAGAAGAAATTAAACAATAAGGGGGAATTTATATGAAGACAGCTGAAATAATTGTTACACTGCTTTATGCCGCTATAATTTTGTGGTGGGCGATAAGCTCCAAAAGACAAGCAGAGAAAAGTGGCTCTAAGTTTTTTGCTTCAAGTAAAACTTTTGGAGCGCTTGTTGCTGGCCTTGCTGCGGCAACTACCGGAATGAGTGGCTTTGGTTTTGTTGGTGGACCTGGTTTAAATTATAAATTTGGCTCCGCCGTTATGTATATGGGAATTTTCTTTACTGTAAGCTACGGCTTAATGATGTGGTTAAATGGCAAACCTATGAGAATGATGTCTGCAATCACAAACATTGAAACGTTTGCAGATCTAGGTGATGTTAGATATGGTAGTAGAAGTTTAAGATTTTTAATAGCCATAAATTTAATTATCTGCATATTCGCCTACTTAGGAGCGCAAATTTTAGCTGGGGGATACATATTAAATTCAATTTTTGGAATTTCAGTAAAAGCTGGCGGTATAGCCTTGTTGATTTTTACGCTTATATATACTGTTTATGGTGGTATGGTTGGAAGCATAAAGGTTGATTTTCTACAGGGAATCCTAAAGTTATTCAGCATTATAGGCATAATTATTGGATTTTACTACATCACTGGCGGTATGGGTCATGCTACTTTAACAATTGCATCAAGCAAACTATTTGGCCCACAATTCATAGACCCAATAGGACACCCAGATAATGTAATGTTACCTTTGGCTATGTCTTGGGTCTTTGTTTTAGCAATAGGTGTTATAGGTCAACCACACGTCAACACAAAGCTATACTCTCTAAAAAGTTACAAAAGTTTAAAAACATTCGGCTTAGTAGGCGGATTGGGCTATGGCATAATGAGTCTTTTGTATATTCTGCCAGGAACCGCAGTGCTTTATTTAGTGGCTTCTGGTCAAGTTAAACCATTTAAAGTAACTGATGAAACTATATTTCACTTTTTTAATCATTTACCCCCCGTTTTAGCTATTATACTCTTTGCTGGACTCCTTGCCGCTACAATGTCTACTTCCAGTTCATTTTTAGTTATAGGTTCTTCAATTATCACAAGAGACATACCTAAATCATTCAATAAATCACTATCTCAAAAAGAAGAAGTGGTTTGGGGGAGGTGGGCACTAATTATTTTAACATTAGGAGCAGCGATTTTTGGACTATACGGTGGCTATCTGGTAGCCCTTTTGGGTGTACTTGGACTTGGAACATTTATAGCAGCATCACTGCCGGTTATTATTGGCTATCAATGGAAGAAAGCTTCTGCTGAAGCTGCAATAATATCTGAAATAATTGTTTTAATTATGAGTATATTTGTATCTGTAATTTATGAGCAGGTGTTAAAACAAAAGCTACCAGGAGGAATTGCCGGCTACTCATATATGATTCTCATAGTTTTTGTAATTATGATTTTTGTTTCTTTATTTACTAAAAAGGCTGCAGAAAATAATTTACCAGAAAAAATGAAACTTTATTTCAAACATATGGAATAAATTAGGAGGATAAAATGCTAAAAGACAAAATTTGTATTATAACAGGTGCTGCAAGCGGTATTGGGCTTGCCATAGCCCAAAGTTTCGCTAGAGAGGGCTCTAAAGTTATAATGTCAGATGTTAATCAAACTACGCTAGAGCAAGAAGCCAAAACAATAAAAGCTGATTATTTTGTGTCTGATTTAAGCACACAAAAAGGTTGCAAAGATTTAGTAGATTATACACTCCAAAAATACTCTAAAGTTGATATACTCATAAACAATGCAGGCATACAGCATGTTTCTCCAATCGAAGATTTTCCTGAAGATAAGTGGAATTTTATAATCTCTTTAATGCTTACAGCACCATTTTTACTTACAAAGTACGTTTGGCCTTCTATGAAAGCCCAAAAATGGGGTAGGATTATAAATATAAACTCAATACATGGGATACGCGCCTCGGAATTTAAAGTAGCATATATATCTGCAAAACATGGCCTTTCTGGTTTAACAAAAGTAGCGGCTTTAGAAGGTGCTCCGTATGGCATTACAGTAAACTCAATTTGTCCATCTTATGTTAGAACACCTTTAGTTGATAATCAAATTGATGACCAAGCGAAAACTCACAATATCCCAAGAGAAAAAGTAATAGAAGAAATAATGCTCAAAAAAGCGGCTATAAAAAAACTCATTGAGCCAAATGACATTGCAGAGGTTGCAAAATTCTTATGCACAAGCACAGTAGCAGACTATATCACAGGATCAATGATGACAATTGATTGTGGCTGGAGTGCTAGTTAATTAAACTCAAAGGAGGTTTATTATGATTGATTTTACTTTTACACAAGAACAAATTGATTTCAGAAAACAAGTGGCAGAATTTGTGGAAGCAAAAATTGCACCAAAAGTCAAGGATATGGAAAAAAATAAAGGCGCAGACAAAGAGGTAGTAGAAGCTATAAAAGAAGCAAAGCTCACAGGTATATTTATACCCAAAGAGTATGGTGGCTTAGGACTGGGTTACGTTGCAAGGTTAATTGCTTTGGAAGAAATTGCCAAAGTCTCCCCGGGCGTTTCCATGATGCTGCAAATATTTGGTCTTGGCATCGAGCCTATTCTAAAATCAGGCAACACCGAACAAAAACAAAAATACCTACCAGGTCTTGCAAGTGGAGAAAAACTTGCTACAGTAGCTGTAACAGAAACCACTGGTGGATCAGACCCAACGGGGATAGAAACAACGTACACAAAGGAAGAAGGCTACTACATACTAAACGGAAGAAAAATTATGCTTACCAATGCTCCCGTTGCCAATACATTTGTGGTACTTGCAAAAGATCCAAATAACCCAAAAGCCTTTTCTACCTTCATAATTGAAGATACATTCGAAGGCTTTAAAAGAGGAAAAGATTGGAATGAAATAGGTCTTCATGGTTGCAGTGTAGGTGAGATACTGCTTCAAAACTGTAAAGTGCCCCAAGAAAACTTACTTGGAGAAGAAGGCAAGGGCATGAGAGTAGCAATGAGCGCTATAGGCGAAGTAGGCAGAAGCGGTATGGTAGGTGTGGGGCTTGGTATACTCTCTTCTCTTTTAGAACAATCGGTAAACTTTTCAAAAAAACGCATACTATACGGAAAACCCATAAGCAACTTGCAAACCATACAAAACAAAATTGCTCAAATGAAATTAGATTTGGAAATTTCAAGCCTGCTTGGCTATAGAGCAGCAAGTATGCAGGATAAAGCCCAAAGATGCGACCTAGAGTTTGCTATGGCAAAGTACTATACTACAGAAGCTGCCCAAAGATGTGCAAAAATGGCTGTGGATATACACGGTGGATACGGTGTTGTAGAAGAATCTATTGTCACAAGGCTACTTAGAGATTCTTTCGTACTTGGCCCATCTGCTGGCACATCTGACATTATGATGGTTATTATTGCAAGGGCGGCTTTAGGGTAAAGAAGCTTTGATTTACAAAAAATATTGACAAAATTAGCAAATAAGTGTAAAGAGGGAGATTGTACGTACTTTTTAAAGAGGAGGCATTGAAAAATTGAAATTAGAAGAAGTTTTGTGCAACATAGCGCCAATTAATGAAGAAATTTATGAACAAGCAAAGCAAAAAACCTCAAAGCTAATCATGCCATATAGAGCTATGGGTTATTTGAATGACTTATCAGAGCAATTATGTGCTATTTACTCTTCTATGTTTATAGAAATCAAAAAAAAAGCTGTATTTGTTATGGCTGCAGATCATGGGATAGCAGAAGAAGGTATAAGCGCATATCCTCAGCAAGTTACTTGCGAGATGATAAAAGCTTTTATTGGAGGTAGCGCAACTATAAGTGTCCTTGCAAGATTAAACAATTGCTTTACGGTTGTTGCAGACGTAGGCACAAAATGCAACTTATTAGAAACAAAACAAGTAGGCCAAAATCAATTCATAGTAAAAAAAGTCAAAAACGGCACAAATAACTTTTCAATACAACCTGCAATGACAAAAGAAGAAGCGCATAACTCAATATTAGCAGGCTTTAATATAGCAAATGATTATATAACATCTCAAAAACTAGACTTAGTTGCAACAGGAGATATGGGCATAGCAAACACCACCGCAGCATCTGCGGTTGGTGCTTGTATAACAAAAAACCCTGTAGAATTAATGACAGGCAAAGGAACGCTAATTACAGACGATATGCTAAAAAATAAAATTGCTGTTATCAAAAAATCACTAAATCTTCACAGCCCAAACCCCAATGATCCAATAGACGTATTATCAAAGGTAGGTGGCTTTGAGATTGGAGCAATTGCTGGTGTTATTTTGGCCGCTTGCTATAATAAAATACCTGTTGTTATTGATGGTCTAATTTCAACTGCCGGTGCACTTTTGGCTTATAAATTAAACCCAGTGACAAAACAATACATGTTAGCAGGCCATTTATCCAAAGAGCCAGGTCACATTCTAATGCTTTCTTATTTAGGATTAAGGCCAATTTTACAATTAGATATGAGGCTTGGTGAAGGCAGTGGAGCTGTGCTAGCAATGCCTATCATTGAAGCAGCGGCTAAAATAATAACACAAGTTGCTACCTTTGATGAAGCGCAAGTAACCAAAAGTAATCTATAATACTTACTGAGCAACTTTTTCTAAAGTATCACAAAAATCACTTGTAAATAAAAAATTGGTTTGAGGTAGCATAAAAATTCTACCTTCCAAAAAACCAAAAAAAACGTGCTGAGCTAGATAGTTTCCAATTGCTATTTCTATTATTTTATAGTCAATATTTTTATTTTCATACATACCAAGTATTTTAAAGATTAGTTCGCTGTCTTTGTATTCTAACCTTCTCAAGCTAACAGGAAAATCGTATTTTTTATAAAAATTTGGCGGTGAATTAAATTTTTTTTGCAAAACTAAAGAGTAAAACACCCTATTTAAGCGTTTCCATTTTTTTGCATACAATGTGTCAAAATTATCTTTTATTTCAATAAAATGCTTGTTTTGAGGTTTCAAGCCAAAATGATTTGCAATAAGTGAGCTATAAACGGCAAATGGGTAGTTATCTGTAACTACGTGCAACAAACCATTTTTTTTAATTTTATCAGTAATTTTTTTAAATGTAATTTTGTTAAAAACAGAGTGTTGAATGCGGTAAAATTTAAACCAGGGCTCTGGAAAATTTACATAAATATTATCAAAAAAATTATTTTCAAATAAATCGATAACATATTTCACATCATAATTTATCAATTTTATGTTATCTAGCTTTTGCAAACAACAGCGATTTAAGGCTAATAAATAATCTTTTCCGTAAATTTCTATACCGTAAAAAAACTCATTTGTTTTTTGCTTTGCTAAGTTAAGTAAAAATTCACCTCTGCCAAAACCAATCTCTAGAGTATTAATATTTTTTTGCAGTTTAAATGGATTTTTTTGAGGAAAAATTTTTTCAAAGCAGTCACACAAGTGCATATAAGAGTTCGTTGGCTCTAAATTGTGAAAAACTATTTCTGCTTTTAGAAAATTTGCAATATTTTTTGACAATACCAGTATTTCATTTTTAAGCTCATCTGTTACAATAGAACGTGTTGCTTTATTTAATTTAATAATCAATAAACCATTTTTCTTGTAAAAATCTAAAAAACAATTAAATGGCTCATTTAGTGGTAAAATACCTCTATTTTTAGACACAAAAAGATCGACACAAACTATATCTTTTAAATTTTTATCTGTTTTTAATATTGCGTGTGGCATATTTTAAAGAAAGGGGCAAAGCCCCTAAAAATTATTTTTGAGTATTTTTAACGCTTGCTATTACCTTCAGCGGCAAACCCCAGATATTGCAGAAACCTTCACCATCTTTATGTCTAAACGTATCAGAAGATTCGTAAGTTGCAAGGTTTTTATTATATATAGAATACGGCGATTTTCTAGAAACTGCTACAACAGAGCCTTTGTATAGCTTTATAGTAACTTCACCTGTCAAGTTCTCACACAATTTATCGGCAAAAGCATCCAAAGCTTCTCTTAGCGGTGAAAACCACAACCCATAGTAAACTAACTCAGAATACTTTATAGCCAATTGATCTTTAAAATGCATAGCTTCTCTATCAAGTACAAGCTGTTCTAAAGCCCTTTTTGCTTCAAGCAAACTTACAGCAGCAGGAGTTTCGTAAACTTCCCTTGATTTTATTCCAACAAGGCGATTTTCTATCATATCAATCCTACCTACGCCATGGTTGCCTGCTATTTCGTTTAAGTGTGTAACTAAATCAACAAGCGACATTTTTTGGCCGTCTATACTTACTGGTATGCTTTTTTCAAAGCCAATTGTAACGTATTGAGGTTCATTTGGTGCTTCAATGGGATTTCTTGTCAAAGAAAAAATATCTTCTGGTGTTTCCTGCTCAGGGTCTTCTAATATGCCAGCTTCAATTGCCACACCCCAGATATTTCTGTCTATTGAATAAGGTTTTTCTTTTGTTATAGGTATTTCTATATTGAATTTTTTAGCGTACTCAATTTCTTCTTCGCGTGATTTTAACTCCCAATCTCTAACTGGCACAAGTACCCTGATGTCTGGCTTTAGTGCAACTGCAGATACATCAAATCTTACTTGATCGTTACCTTTGCCTGTAGATCCGTGAGCAATGGCATCTGCACCTTCTTTAATGGCAATTTCGACAAGTTT
>JBFWJP010000036.1:0-9071 GCA_050253135.1 Desulfurella sp.
CCTGTGTCCTCTAATTTCTGCTTCGTCTCTAACGCCACCTAAAGATATCCTCCATAACTTTCTTCCCATAGCACGGGCAATAGATTTTGCCAGTGAAGTCTTACCCACACCTGGTGGTCCAATAAAACATAAAATAGGGCCTTTCATAGCATTTTTTATTTTTTTAACAGCCAAATACTCAAGAATTCTTTTTTTTGCTTCCTCTATATCGTAATGATCTTCGTTTAAAGTCTTTTCTACTAGCTTTATATCTAGTTTGTCTTGAGAAGAAATACTCCATGGCAAACTTACCATCCAATCAAGGTACGTACGAATAACATTGGCCTCAGCAGAATCAGGGTACATTTTTTCCAATCTAGATAGTTGCTTTAGACATTCTTTATTTGCCTGCTCACTCATTTTTGCTGCTTCAATTTTTTTTCTAAGCTCTTCTATCTCATCTGAGTCTTCCTTTTCGCCTAATTCTTTCTTTACGGCTTTTAGTTGCTCTTTTAAGAAATACTCTCTTTGCGCTTTAGAAATTTCTTCTCTGGCTTCTCTTTGTATTTTAGCTTGCATATCAAGTATTTGAAGTTCTCTATTCAAAATACTGACTATTTTTCTTAGACGTTCTTTCACGGATAATATTTCTATTAATTCCTGCATCTGATTTATTTTTAATTGGAGATATGCAATTATAATATCTGCAAACTGTTCACTTTTTTCTATATTGTTTGCAATTACAACAATATCATTTGGTATATTTTTATTTAAAGCTACAAGTTTTTGGAGTTGGTCTTTAATTGTTCTAATCAAGACCTCTATTTCAATTTCTTCTTCTTGAGTTGATGCCAATTGGTCTTGCAATAGTGAAATTTCCGCTTCAAAAAAAGAACTATCTTTTATAGTCCTTGTATACCGTAGTATAGATGCTTTTCTTAAACCCTGTACCAATATTTTAACTCTACCATCTGGCATCTTAAGCATTCTCAAAATCAAGCATACTGTACCCACGGTATTTATTTGGTCTGGTGTTGGTTCATTTTCCTCAAAACTTTTTTGACTTACGGCAAAAATCATTCTGTCTTTTGATAAAGCCTCATCTATTGCTTTAATAGAAAACTCTCTACCTACAAGCAATGGTGTAACCATATAAGGAAAAACAACCATATCCCTAAGCGGCACAACAGGCAAAACACTAGGTATTTCTATGTCTTGATTAATTAAATTTTCGTTATCGTTAATCATAAATCAAAACCTCTCTAAAATAATTTCTAACACTCCGTTATTATAGTTTACTTCTTTTGCGTTTTTAATGTGGAATGGGAAATCTATGTATTTTTTAAAATAACCAAAAATACGCTCTGCTCTAATATAGGTTACATTACTTTTTACTCTTTTTTTCTTAAAACCAGAGATAATTAAAGAAGTGTTATTTGTATCGATTGATAAACTATCTAACTGTAAATCTGGTATTTCAAGCTCTATATGTACTTTATTGCCTTCTTCGTAAATATCAGCTAAAATTGAATCTGAACTTGCATTTTTTTGTAAAACAAAAAATTGAGCAAAAAAAATCACTCTGTTGCTATTCATAATTATTTACTCTTCTTTTCTAAACTTTTTTCAAATAGCGCAATATATTTACTACTTGGATATTTCTTCTTAAGCTCATTAAAAAAATCTATAGCTTCTTGTTTTTTACCCAAATGATAATAAGTAGATGCCAGTAAATACAACATTTCATCATTAAAATTTAAATCAGAAAAATGCTTTGCCATATAATCAAGCTCAATTTGAGAGGCCCTGTACTTGCCTAAATCATAATAAAAGCGAGTGATAAACAACTGATGCTGATAAAGTTGCTTTGCACATTCAGTTAAATGATTATACACTTCATCTTTGTATGGATTATCTGGATACTTATCCAAAAGTGCTAGAAAATTTTCTATAGCATTTTTCGTAGGTGTTTGGTCAAGTTTATAACCATTCATCATCTTATAGTAGCTCATAGCTATTTTGTACTGAGCAAACATGGCATCATTTGTGTTTGGATATAACTCTATAAATTTTTTGTATTCGTCAATGGCTAAAAGGTAATCTTCCTCACTGTAATAAACATCACCTAAAATAAGATGCGCTTTCTTTGAATAAATGCTACCTGGATGCTGTTGATTTATCATTGATAAACTATGTTCGGCTTCCTTATAGTTATGATTAATGTAATACTGAACTCCCTCGTTGTACCACTCATAAGCACTTTTTTCTGGCTCTGTTTTAACCAATTCTTTTTCAGTAGAGCATGCAGAAACAAAAAAAACAATTAAAGCAACTGCAATGTAGGTGAAAATAGTTTTTTTCATGATAATAACCCGTTTTTTATATTAATGCATGAGTTAATCATAAGCTATCTCCTTTATTATAATTTTCTCGAATTGCATATCACTTGATAACTCATTTAGTTTTTTAATAAGTTGATCTTTTATGCTTTCCATTTCTTGATGCCAAACCGAGCTAAAGACGCCTATAGTTAAAGTACCATCTTTAAAGTTTAAGACAATAGCATCATCTTCTTTAAAATTCAACTGTTTGAATATATCTTTAGCTCTCAGTATATACTCAACTCTTTCTAATCCTAAATCTTTTAATAAATCAAAAGTAGCTTTAGATATATCAACTAACGCCATATTTTTTAAGCGTTTTCTAGTTGCTTCACATCGTTTTTAATCATTATAAGAAAGTCGCGTTCGTTTTTTTTAAGCACATTTTCTATATAAGCACCTAGTTGAGGTAATTTTTGAGCAATTTTTGATATATAGTCATACTCATTTACATATGCAAGTATATATTTGCCTTTTGGAGCAGACTTAATAGAGCTATCTAAAATCCCGTAAGCCTCAGATTCACTTTTGCCCCTTAGATCTAATTCTTTTGCTATATCAAAGCTATCAGTTTTGCCGTCCATAAAACCTCCTTATTTCTTTGCATATTTTTTCTGGAATTTATCAACCCTTCCGCCTTCATCAACAATTTTTTCTTTACCTGTAAAAAATGGGTGGCACTTATTACATATCTGGACCTTGAGATTTTTAATAGTCGAGCGAACTTCTACTTTATTGCCACATGCACACTCGATAGTTGTTAACTCATATTTTGGATGAAAATTTTTTTTCATTAGCTACCTCCTTTTTGCTAATCGTAAAATATCACAATTTACCTATTTTATCAAGTGCTCATTATCTATTTTTGATACATAGTCTTTTAATGTCTGATTTAGCTTTTTAAGTTCATTTCTCATCAAAAAAATAACAATAGGCAAAGCTATCCACATTAAAAAACTCAAACACAAAAATACAATTAAAGCTAGAAAAAAAATATCATACACTGACGATGTAAAAGATCTGGTTAATACTGAAATCATTTTTCACCTACCAAAACGCTAAACCCGCCTTCGCCAAAACCTTCTTTAGGCTCTTCGACTGTACTTATTTTCTTATAATCGCTAAACAGCACCTGATAGGCCTGCTTGTAATTAAAGCCCGCTTGTTTCAATAAATCTATAACCTGTTTTGATGAAAAAAACCTTGCATGTTTATAGAATACACTGTTTTCTTTTTTCTCTAAGTAAAGTTTACCTAAAGTTGTATCTAAATCGACAATGCCTATGATAATTTTGCCTTTTGGTTTTAATATGCGATAACACTCCTTTAAACTCTTCAGTGGATCATTTACAAAACAAATCGTTACTGCCATTAATGCAAAATCAAAACTATTATTTTCAAATGGTAAATTTTCTGCAACACCAAATACTACATCTATACCATTTTTTCGAGCAATTTCTGCCATTTGCTTCGATGGTTCAACACCTATTTTAATACCAAGGGGCAAAGCAAATCTTCCACTTCCAACACCAATTTCAACACCTTTTTCATTTTTTGGGACAGCTTTTTTAAGCGCTTCTATTTCAGATAGATAAACATATTTATTATCCTCAAACCACTCTTCATATTCTGCCGTATGGGTATTGAATACCTCGATTTTGTTTAAGTAATTTTCAAAAAAATCCAAAGCTTCATTTAGGTCTGAGAAATCCGTAAAAATATAATTTATACCTTTTTCTGTGATCATATTTTTAAATTGAACCGAAGTATCCTTGCCTATTAATATGTAGTCACTAAACTTGCTTATATTTAGTGCACAATCCTGTATTCTCTTTTTTAGATTGCCTTCTATAACTAGATAAAATGGCGAGTCTTCAAAATTACCATCAAATATATTACCGTCATCGTTAATTGATACAACTGCTTTTTTCATTCTATCCCCCTTTTTGGCTTTTAATTATACTTAAAATATATCTAAAACTCAAGAATTTTAAGATTTTTCTTGAAAAAAAGTCAATTTTTTATAGAATTATCTACATTGAAGTACAAAAAATGAGTCTACCTTGTTTTATTGGCAAACTTACAGACAACAAAATAGTTATTGAAGGCCAAGAATATCACCACGCCATTAATGTTAAAAGGTTAAAGATAAACGATAAAATTGAAGTAAATGACTTAAATGGCAATTATCTAGTAGGGACAATAGATAAAATAGAAAAAAACTATCTTCTAGCTACAATTGATAGCATAATTAAAAAACCTATCCCGTCAATTAGTATAACGCTTTATCAGTGCTTGCCAAATAAGCTATCTGTAATTGATGGACTTATAGAGCCCATATCTCAACTTAATGTAGCCACTTTTGTGCCTACTATATCTAAATTTTGCAGTCTAAAAGCAAAAGATATTCAAAAAAAACTGCCCAAATGGGAAAAAATAGCTGTTCAGTCTATAAAGCAGTGCAAAAGACTATACCCTCTTGCTATAAAAAACCCACAAAAACTCTTAAATATTGACTCAAATGAATCTTTAAAAATAGTATTTTATGAAAATGAAAAAAACAAAACGCTTAAAGATTTAACAATTAAAAATGTTGAAAGTGTTGCAGTTGTAATTGGCCCAGAGGGTGGATTTAGCAAAAGTGAGATTATGGCTTTAGTGGAAAAAGGTTTCGTTGCGCTTAATTTATCAACAAACATACTTAAGGCAGAAGTTGCAACAATTGCAGCACTAGCTCAAATAGAATTAATATTTAGATAGTTTTCCAGCCATCTAAAACCAAGTACTTAAAACCAAATACTTTATTAAGTTTGATTGTAAAATCCTCTTTGTCTTGCACAAACTTATCCACATACACATCAATACCATCTATATTAAGTAAAATATACTTATCTAGTTTTTGGGGTACACCGATTGACACTTCAGGGATAGTTCTTACATCTATGCATGTATTTGCTACATCATGGTAAGTTATGCTTATTTTACCACCTTTTTTTAAGATGTAATCCCTCGCTGAAGCATCAATCTTCATTGTATACACCCCTCTAAATTAAATCTTTTCTACTTCTACATCAGCTGCAAATGGCTGATACGTCTCTTTTTTTACAAGCCAGTTATACCATTTTAAAAATGAATCAATAATAATCCCTATAGCTGTTAGCATAATCATAATTGTTAAAGCAACAAGCAAAATCTTGCCCTTTGGTAGAAAATTACCAACAATATTCAAATATGAAGCATACAGTGTGGTTACAGACACAAAAGCAAAAGGTATAAATGTTATCCATGCGTATTGAGCCCTACCTAATTTTATTATAACGGTAGTCCCAATGGCTAGCGCTAATGATGCTAGCAGTTGGTTTGATGTTCCAAATAGTGGCCATATAGTAGAAATATCCCCACCATAAACTAAATAACCCCATACAAAAGATATAAGGGCACTTGTTATTATAATGCCTGGCCACCAGTTTTTGTCTTTAAAAGGTGCATATATGCCGCCAAACGCTTCTTGCAGTAAGTATCTTCCAACGCGTGTTCCAGCATCTACTGTAGTTAAGATAAACATTGCTTCAAAAAGAATTATAAAATGATACATATAAGACATAAGACTTTCTAAGATTGGTATCTTTGAAAAGATAAAAGCCATACCCACAGCAAGCGAAACTGCACCTCCTGGCCTTCCAGCTACATTTTCTCCAACCATTGCTGACAAATTAGCCAAATCTACAGGGTGCATGCCAAGTTTTGCAAAAACAGCAGGCGGAACGTTAATAGCAAAATAATCAGCAGGGATAAGGCTTGTTGCCGCAATTAGAGCCATTATAGCTACAAAACCTTCAGCAAGCATAGCACCATATCCGATAGGTAAAATATCCCTTTCGTTTTCTATCATTTTTGGCGTTGTACCAGACGATATTAGTGCATGAAAACCAGATAAAGCACCGCATGCAATGGTAATAAATACAAATGGCCATACTTTGCCAGGCACAATAGGACCGCCACCGTGTATAAATTGTGTGACTGCTGGCATTTTTAGCGTTGGGTTAACAATAATTACACCAACGGCCAAAAGAAGCATTACGCCAAGCTTCATATAAGTGCTCAAATAATCCCTTGGCACAAGCAGTATCCAAACAGGCAACACTGCAGCAATAAACCCATAACTTGCAATAATTACGGTCATTTGCTTTTTACTAAATGTAAGTGCGCTTGCAAGGCTGCTGTGTTGAATGTATGGACCTACCACAACACTTGCAATAAGCAGTACTACGCCTATAATTGTAGCTTCTAAGACTTTACCAGGCCTAAACCACTTCATGTAAGCGCCCATCAAAATTGCAATGGGTATAGTAGCACCAACTGTAAACGTACCCCAGGGGCTTTTAAATAAAGCATTCACTACAACTAAAGCAAGCCCTGCCAAAGCAGTTATTATTATAAATATAACTGCAATTGCTGTCAAAATACCGCTCAATGTGCCGATTTCTTTTTTTGCAATCTCGATTAAAGACAAACCATTATGTCTAACTGATGCAAACAGTATAACCATATCATGTACCGCGCCAGCAACAACTGCACCTATCAAAATCCACAAAGCACCAGGCAAATACCCAAATTGGGCAGCCAACACCGGTCCAACAAGCGGCCCTGCTCCAGCAATAGCAGCGAATTGATGGCCAAACAACACCCATCTGTTTGTTGGAACATAATCATAACCATTTTCTAGCTTATACGCAGGCGTCTTTCGGTGAGAATCAGTTATTAAAACCTTTGAAGCAATGAATGCGCCATAAAACCGGTACGCTAGTGCGTATAATGCTACAGCAGCTACTACCAATGCAATAGCACTCATAAACAAACCCCCTTTAGTGTAATTAATATTAACTTAAATATTTTATTAAATTTTTGCAATATAAATACAATGAAAAGAAGATTTTAGGGGATGAAAAGAAATATACTGAGTTAAAAATAAAAAAAGCAGCCCAATGTTAAATGTAGAGCTGCTTAAGATTTCAAAGTTAATCTAATTCTTTAAATGTTTTGTAGATATTTTCAAATGCAGCTTCTAGCCATTCTTTGGCATCGTCTATGTAGGATAAAACCATATCGTTATTCTCTTTACTGTTATTAAAATAGCTCTTTGATGCAAGGAGTGCAACAGTTGCCAATACAGCTGAATTAATAAACTTAAATTTTTTAAATAATAACTTCTGCAATAAAGAAACTCCAACTAAAGTGCCACCTGCAATATATAGTGATTTTGCATTTGTATCTTCCTGCTGAATTAAATCAATTGGAGCAACATAAAGACCATACTCGGTCAAGCTTTGAGCCCTTTCCAGTACAGATTTCTTTTTTTCTTCATCAATTGATTTTGAATCAAGTGTAGATTTTAGCTCCAAAAACATTAAGTTCAAGTTGTTCTTTCCCCATTGATTAATTTCGTTTCTAATTTCTTCTAACAGTTGTTTGTTTATAGCCTGTTGCTTTACTTTTGATTTTAAAGAAACAATAAAATCATTAAGCTTATTTTTATATACATCAAATATTTCTTTCATTTAAAACTTCCTCCTTAATATCTGAGTTTGGTGAAACTTCTTTAAAAATTTGGCTCTCAAATCTGTAAAACTTGCAATTTTTATCATTTATGCAATCGTCATTTAGCAAAGCTTTTCTACACACCTCCTTTAAAAAAGTTTTTTTATCAAAACCCCACTCAACAGCAACCTGGGGCAATAATAAACCGCTTTTACCATAACTATCACACACAACTAGCAAACCATCCCTGCCGATTTCAATTTGCTCTTCGTATGGTTTATTTTTATCAAGCAAAATCATTGGGGAAAGTATCGTAACTTCAAATACTATATTATCTAATTCTTCTAATTGAACGCACTCAAACCTTGGATCTTCACAGGCAGCTTTTATACTAGCAGAAACACACAGTTCTATTAACGGCCCAAATGCATAAGGATAACCTATACAACCCCTTAAATTACCGCCTGGGAAAGTTGATAGCGTAACAAATATACCAACAGTTTTGTTAAGATTTTCTGGATAAGTATTTGGAAGAGGCGGATATTTTTTGTTTTTTAAAAAAAACTCAACTGATTTTCTTGCAAGCTTTACTAAAAACTTACCTTCCTCTAAATTAAACTTTGGCACGCTGTTCATCTATCACCTCTTGGCATCGTGTGCATAAGTGATTTTCGTGTTTTTTAACGCTCTCATCAAATTTCCAACATCTATCACATTTCTCGCCAATAGCTTGCGCTACTTTTATATTTAACTCTAATGATTCATCAGTATAATCCACATAATAATTGTCAATTTCTTTATCAAAAACATGAGATACAATAAAAATATCAGCTAAATTTATATGATCATCATATATAACACTATTTATCTCACTATTGTTTGAATTTAAGTAAATATCTGATTCTAAAGAGTTTCCTATGTGTTTTTGCTCGCGTGCTAATTCTAAAGCTTTGAGCACAGCAAATCTTATTTTACTAATTAAGTTCCATTTCTTTACTAAATTTTCATTTTTGTACTTATCAATGATAGGTACAAAGTACTCCATATGGACACTTTCTTTCTCTGGCTTACTTAATTGATAGGCTTCCTCTGTGGTAAAAGACAAAATTGGCGCTAAAAATCTAATTAGCACATCCAATATTTCTTTCATGGCAGTCTGCGCAGAAAGACGCT
>JBFWJP010000037.1:0-9035 GCA_050253135.1 Desulfurella sp.
ATGCAAAATATGTAAATAAAAATATAAACCCAACATTAGATTTAAAATACAAGATCTATGATAAGTTAGTTTTTTCAAAGGTAAGAGAAAAATTAGGCTTAATAAATTTTAAAACATTCGTTTCTGGAGGTGCGCCTTTGGAAGTTGAAGTAAATAAATTTTTCTGGGGGCTTGGTATAAAAGTATTAGAGGGTTTTGGTTTAACTGAAACTTCGCCTGTAGTGTGTGTAAATACATTTGATCAATTAAAATTTGGCTCAGTTGGAACACTGATAGATGAAACACAGATAAAAGTCGCACCAGATGGTGAGTTGCTATTTAAAGGCCCACAAATCACAAAAGGCTATTACAAAGCACCTGACTTGAATAAAGAAGCATTTGATGAAGAAGGATTTTTTAGAACTGGCGATATAGGTAAAGTTGACGAGGATGGCTTTATACACATAACAGATAGAAAAAAAGAGCTTATTGTAACAGCAGGTGGTAAAAATATTGCGCCAGCTCCTATTGAAAATGCGCTTAAACTTTCAAAGTACATATCAAACGCGTATGTTTATGGTGACAGAAAGCCTTATTTAGTCGCACTTGTTACGATGAATATTGAGCGAGTATTGGAGTTTGCTAAGGAAAATCACCTACATTACTTTGATATATCTGACCTTGCAAAAAATCAAAAGATTATGGATCTATTCACAACTGAAATTGAAGCTGTAAATAAAACACTACCACGCTACGAAACCATAAAAAAGTTTTCTATTTTAGCTAGTGATTTTAGTATAGAAGGTGGTGAGCTAACCCCAACATTAAAGCTAAAGCGAAGGATTATTTATAAAAAATATATGGACAAAATTGAATGTTTATACACAGAAGATGGTAACTGTTTTAGTTGTTAAAAGGAGGTTTTTTTAGATGTATTGCAAAAGGAGGTTTTGGAATGAGAGAAATTAACAAAGTCGCCGTCTTAGGCGCAGGTGTTATGGGTTCTACGATTGCTGCCCATCTGGCAAATGCTGGTATAGAAGTATTATTACTTGATTTACCAAGTGATAATGATCCAAACAAAATAGCAAAAGCGGGTCTAGATGCTACCTTAAAAGCAAAGCCAGCTGCTTTTTATTTGCCGGAGTATTCATCGTTTATAAAAGTAGGCAATTTTAGAGACGACTTGGCAAAAGTTAAGGATTATGATTGGGTAATTGAAGTCGTTGTTGAAAGAATGGATATTAAAAAGGCGTTGCTAAACCAACTTATACCGCACTTAAACCCAAACAGTGTTTTTTCAAGTAATACAAGCGGTTTATCAATTAATGAAATGTCTGAAGTTTTGCCAGAAAATTTAAGAAAAAATTTTTTAATTACGCACTTTTTTAACCCTCCTAGATATATGAGGTTGCTAGAAATTGTACCGTCTAAGTATACTGATCCTCAAATTGTCAAACAAATGGCAGAATTTATCTCACACAGGCTTGGCAAAGGTATAGTTTACGCAAAAGACACACCAAATTTTGTAGCAAATAGGATTGGTGTTTACTCTATATTTAACAGCATAAAGCATATGTTTGAAATGGGATTGACTGTTGAAGAAGTTGATGCCATAGCAGGACCAGCTACAGCAAGAGCAAAGAGTGCTGCATTTAGAACATCTGATTTAGTCGGCACAGATACTATGGTGCATGTTGCAAACAACACTTATGAGTTACTTAAAGATGATGATGAGCGGGAAATATTCAAAGTACCCGAATTCTTAAACTACATGGTAGAAAAAAAACTGCTTGGTAACAAAACAAAACAAGGCTTCTACAAAAGAGAAAAAGTGGATGGTAAAAATGTAAATTATTATTTTGACTACAATAAAAAAGAATATGTGCTTTCTCAAAAACCAAAATTTGCATCAATAGAAATGGGAAAACAAATAGACGATAAAGCACAAGCATTAAAAGCGCTAATTACAGCTAACGATAAAGCTGCACAGTATGCTTGGAAAAACATACGTGACACAATCATATACGCAGCAAAACGCATACCAGAGATAGCAGATGATGTGGTTAACATTGACAATGGGATGAAATGGGGTTTTAACTGGGAACTTGGACCATTTGAGATGCTTGATGCTATTGGGGTTAAATATTTTGTAGATAGGTGTGAAAAAGAATCTGTAAAATTTCCAGAGTGGTTGAAAGGTATAGATCGCATATACAAAGTTGAAAATGGTAAAAAATACTACTACGATTGTGTAGAAAAAACATACAAAGAATTAGAACTACCAAGAACACAAATTAACCTAGAATTGTTAAAATCAGAAAACAAAGTAGTAGAAAAAAATTCTGGAGCAAGTTTGATAGATTTAGGTGATGGTGTATTTTGTCTTGAGTTCCACACAAAGATGAATGCAATTGGCGCTGAAATTATAACAATGATAAATAAATCACTTGCAAGGGCCCAAAGCGATGGTATTGGTCTTGTCATTGCAAACCAAGGAAAGCTATTTTCAGCTGGCGCAAATCTGATGCTAATTGCAAGTCTCATTGCAGAAGGTGATTTTTCACAAGTTTCGCAGGCTGTAAAAACATTTCAGAAAGCCTCAATGAGCATTAAATATGCAAAAGTGCCAGTTGTTGCAGCACCATTTAACCTAACATTAGGCGGTGGATGCGAAATCAGCTTGCACTCAGATGCAATTGTAGCTCATGCAGAAACCTATATGGGTCTTGTAGAAGTTGGTGTTGGTCTAATACCAGGTGGTGGCGGCACAAAAGAAATGGCTCTAAGAGCTATAGAAGAAGCTGCCTTATACAACACAGATGTATCTGCGTTTACATTTAAAGCATTCCAAAATATTGCTACAGCAAAAGTTTCAATGAGCGCTGATGAACTATTCCAGTTAGGTTATTTAAGGCGCGGAGATTCTATAACGATGAATATTGATAATTTGATTTTTGATGCAAAACAAAAAGTCATTGCACTATCTGCAAATTACAGACCTCAAAAACCAAAAGAAAACTTAAGCGCTCCTGGAAAAAGCGTTGCTGCAAGTATAAAAGCGCAGTTGTGGAATATGAAAATGGGTGGCTACATAACCGAATATGAAGAATATCTAGGCGGACTCATTGCCAATGTAATGACAGGTGGTGATGTACCAGCAGGCACATTAATATCCGAAGAGTACCTGCTTGACTTGGAACGTGAGGCATTTTTGAAAGCTTGCGGTAACAAAAAGACGCTTGAGCGCATACAGCATATGTTAAAAACCGGCAAACCATTAAGGAATTAAGGAGGAAAATTATGAAAAGTGCATATATTTTAACAGCTTATAGAACAGCAGGTTGCAAGGCAAAAAAGGGCAAATTTAAAGATACAAGGCCAGATGACTTAGCTGCAGCAGTAATCAGAGGGCTCATAGACAGAACTGGCATTGAAGAAGGCTATATTCAGGATGTAATATTGGGTTGCGCATTCCCAGAAGCAGAGCAGGGTATGAATATAGCACGCATTGCTTCACACAAAGCAGGCCTTTCTTATGAGATTCCGGCTCAAACTGTTAATAGATTTTGCTCATCTGGTCTGCAGGCAATTGCAACAGCAGCAGAGCGTATTATGGCTGGTTTTGCTGATTGTATAATTGCAGGTGGCGTTGAGAGTATGACAATGGTACCAATGGGTGGAAATAAATACAGCGCAAACCCCTCTTTAGTGGAAAATTGGCCTCAAGTTTATGCTGCAATGGGCATAACAGCAGAACTTGTTGCAGAAAAATTCAATATCTCAAGGCAAGATCAGGATGTTTTTGGCTACAATAGCAATATGAAAGCCGCAGCTGCTTTAGAAAAATTTAAAGAAGAAATAATTCCAGTAGAAATAGAAAAAGTTTCAATCGTAGACGGCAAGGTAAAAAAAGAAAAAGAAATTGTAGATATTGATGATGGTGTAAGGGCAGATACTACTATAGAGGGCTTGCAAAAGTTAAAACCAGCTTTTAAAGTTAACGGCACTGTAACAGCAGGTAACGCTTCGCAAATGACAGATGGTGCTGCAGCTGTATTTGTAGTATCTGAAGATTTTCTTAAAAAAATAAACAAAGAGCCAATGGCTAGGTTTGTGGGTTATGCTGTAAAAGGTGTACCACCAGAAATTATGGGTATTGGACCAACGGCAGCAATACCAGAAGTTTTAAGACTAACAGGTCTATCATTGAATGATATAGGTCTAATCGAATTAAACGAAGCTTTTGCTTCACAATCCATTTACTGTATAAGAACGCTCGGCCTTGACGAATCAATTGTTAATGTTAATGGCGGAGCAGTAGCGTTAGGTCACCCACTTGGCTGTACTGGTGCAAAATTAACCACAACAATTTTGCACGAAATGAAACGAAGGAATAATGTAAAATATGGTCTTGTATCCATGTGTATTGGCGGTGGTATGGGTGCAGCCGGTATTTTTGAAAAAATATAAATTTTAGGAGGATAAAAGATGAAAGGTGGAGAGTTTATTGTAAAAGAAACTAATAAAAATGATGTAGCTATACCAGAAGAAATTACTGAAGAACAAAAGCAAATGGCAGAAACAGCTGAATCTTTTGTTGTAAATGAAATTTTGCCAGATATTGATGAAATAGACAAACATAACCTTGATCTGTTAAAAAAACATCTAAAAGAAGCATCTGAGCTAGGTTTTTTGGGCATCTATGCACCAGAAGAGTACGATGGCGTTGATTTGGATACAAAAACCACCATTGCAATCGCAGACAAAATGGGTGCTGCAGGCTCATTTGCAGTAGCATTTGCAGCCCATGCTGGAATAGGTAGTTTGCCTTTAATTTACTTTGGCACAAAAGAACAAAAAGATAAATACTTAAAAAAGATTGCAACAGGTGAGTGGATTGCAGCATACTGTTTAACGGAGCCAGATGCTGGCACTGATGCTATGAATATTACCACGAACGCAACGCTATCAGAAGATGGCAAATACTACATACTTAATGGCTCAAAAACTTACATAACAAACGGTGGTATTGCAAATTTATTTACCGTTTTTGCAAAAATCAATAAAACTGATTATGCTGCTTTTTTAGTTGAACGTACATTTGAAGGTGTAAGTATCGGTAGAGAAGAAGATAAAATGGGTATCAGGGGCTCATCTACCACACCTGTTATGTTTGACAATGTAAAAGTACCTGTAGAAAACTTACTTGGAGAAATTGGGAAAGGCTACAAAATTGCGTTTAGCGTGCTTGATGAAGGAAGGTTTTTGCTTTCTGTTGCCGCAATTGGTGGCGCTAAAATTGCACTTCAAGAAGCAATCAAGTATGGAAACCAAAGAAAACAATTTAAACTTCCTATCACTAAATTTGGCGCTATAAAAGAAAAAATTGCAGATATGATAACAAAGATCTTTGCAGGAGAATCTCTTAATTATAGACTTGCGGATCTTTATGATAAAGAAATTGCCAAAATTGACCACAATGACGAACAATACTACTTAAAAAAACAAAAAGCGCTTGAAGAGTACAGCATAGAATGCTCGATATCAAAAGTATATGGCAGTGAAGCTCTTGATTTTGTCGTTGATGAGACAGTCCAAATATTTGGTGGTTATGGTTTTATTAAAGATTATCCTGCAGAAAGGTTTTATCGAGACGCAAGGATTAATAGAATTTTTGAAGGAACAAACGAAATAAACAGACTCCTTGTGCCAGGTATAATGCTTAAAAAAGCAATGAAAAACGAACTACCTCTTCAGCAAGGTGCAATGGCAGCATTCGAAGCATTAATTACACCTTCGTTTGATGAAATTGACGAATCAAAAAAATATGCTGTTGAAAAAAATCTTATAAAAAACCTTAAAACTCTATATTTAGCTCTAAGCGGTATGGCAGTTCAAAAATTCTTAGACAGTATAAAAAAAGAAGAAGAAATATTATTTGCCCTAGCCGATACTGCAATAAATATCTTTGCGCTAGAGAGTGCAGTTTTAAGGGCTGATAAAGCACAAGATATAGTTAGCCCCAATAAACTACCGCTTTACGATGCAGTAGTAAAAACTGTAGCATTTGAGTGCACAAACAACATTGAAGAAGCTGCAAAGAAAGCTGCTTTTTACATTGGCGGCGACGCGTTACAAAGCGTATTAAGTGGAATAAGAAGATTTACGAGGTACGATGCTAACGATTTATTAGAAGCAAAAAGATTACTGGCAAACACCGCAATTGAACAAGAAAAGTACATATTTTAATTAAAGGAGGCTTAGAGCCTCCTTTTTAGGAGTTTTTTATGTACAATGTTATTTTAAGTGAAAGCCAAAAAAAGGTTTTTGATGAAGCAAGCGAATTTGTAAAAACTGTAGATAAAAAATTACTATTAGATATGGATGCAGATTTAATTGATTATCCAAGACAAACGATAAAAAGACTTGGTGAGTTAAACTTGCTTGGTATAAGGTTTGAAAAGGAGTTTGGAGGCAGGAATTTGCGGTGGCAAGAAGAAGTTGTATTAATAGAAGAAATTGGAATGTTAGGGGCTGCGCTTTCTTGCGCAAGCGTTATGCCTTCAATTGTAGGTGAGGCTATATCCAAATTTGGCAGTAATTATCAAAAGGAAAAATATCTAAAACCAACATTAAAGGGCGATCTTATTTGTGCAGAAGGTCTAACAGAGCCAAGAGGGGGTTCAGACTTCTTTGGTGCGACAACAACAGCAAAAAAAGATAATAATAAATGGATTTTAAACGGTCAAAAAAGGTTTATCGTGGGTGCAAAAGGTGCTGATTATTTTTTAATTTATGCAAAAACTAATTCTGATAATGATTATAAAAAAAACATGAGCGCATTTTTAGTTGACAAAGATTCTATAAATGTGGAGAATTTATACGAGCTTATGGGTGCAAGAGGGGCTGGCACTGGTAGAATTGTTTTAAAAGATGCTATAGTTAGTGAAGAAAATTTAGTTGGTAAAGAAGGTGAGGGTTCTAAAATATTTTACCAGATGATGATACCAGAGCGTCTAACTACAGCCTCAGGTGCTTTGGGTATTGCAAAAGCAAGCTTAGAAATTGCGCTTAAATACTCAAAAAACAGAAAAGCTTTTTCTCAGCCTATAAAAAACTTTGAAGCTGTAAGTTTTAGAATTGCACAATCTAGTGCTTTGCTTGATGCAGCAAGGGCACTTGTGCACACAGCGGCCAAAGCTGTGGATGAATCTACAGACGCAAGCCTACAGCGCAGGCTAGTTAGTGAAGCTAAGAGGTTTTCTACTCAGAGTGCATGGGAGATTGTTAATAATGCGATGCAAATTATGGGCGGTATTGGCTATACTAATGTTTATCCTATCGAAAGATACCTTAGAGATTCAAGATTAATGATGATATGGACTGGTACGAATGAGATAATGGATTTAATAGTCCAGCACGAGTTATACAAAGAACTTGACAAAAATTATATAAAACGCGATATAGAAAATGACGCCAAATCGTCAGATAAAATAGAAGAAAAGGTATTTGAGTAAATGGATAGACATACACTTGATACACCTTATCCTGTTGGTCCTGTGCATTTCTACACCTGCCAGATCAAAGGTGATATTATTATGTTTGATACAGGACCATATACATTTTTAGCGCTTGATTATGTGAAAAAAAACATAAATTTAAACAAGCTAAAGTATGTATTTATAACACACTCACACGCAGACCACTACGGTCTTGAAAATTTTCTCTCAAAAAACAGCGAAGCAAAAATATATATGCCAAAAATGGACCACCTTAAGTTTAAAAATTTAAAAGACCGTATAGAGATTTCAAAAAAAATTCTACTGGAGTGCGGCTTTAGCGAAAGCTATATAGAACAAATCAAACTTATGCTTTTAAATTTTGTAAATAGCGTGCCAATCCCCATAAACTACAATATATTAGAAGAATCAAAATTAGACATCGATCTATCCTATATATCTTGTCCTGGCCACTCAAAAAGCGATATAGTTTATATTTTTGAAGGATATGCCGTTACAGGCGATGTTTTGCTGCATAATATTTTTCAAACACCAATTTTAGATGTTGATTACGATAAAAAGACTCGCTTTAGCAACTACGAAGCTTACTGCAATACGCTCTTAAAACTACCTCTTTTAGAAAAGTATACGATTTTACCAGGTCATAGACAACACACTTCCATAGAAGAAATAGTAAGCTTTTATGTTAAAAAAATTATTGAAAGGGCAAGTTTAATTCAAAATTATTTAGATGAACCAGTGTTTAGTATCATAAAAAAAGCAATCCCACATGCTTTAAATGATCCATTTACCGCCTATATCAAAGCATCAGAAATATTATTTTTTTTAGATTTTTTATCTAAGCCTTATATTCTACAAGAAAGCTTAGAGAAAATAAATATTACAGATAGAGATATTTCAGTAATGTTTGATAGGTTATTTTCAAATAAAGCTTTATCAAAAAAATTAAATTAAACTTGAAATTAATCTTTTTGAATATATAATACCATTAGTATTTAATATTCGGAGGATAGGTTTGAATAAAGTTATATTGGTAATATTTGACGGTTTTGGTGTAAACCCAAATAGAGCTTATAATGCTATTGCTTTGGCAAAAACACCTAATTTAGACTATTATTTTGCAAATAACCCTCACACTGTAATTGAGGCTTCAGGTATTGCCTGTGGCCTTCCAGATGGTCAATTTGGCAACTCAGAGGTAGGTCATCTCACATTGGGATCTGGCAGAATACTAAAACAAGATTTGCTTAGAATTTCAGAGGCTTTTGAAGACGGTAGTATAAATGAAAGCCCAACATGGCAAAAAATTATAAAAGAAAATACAAACAATCGCCTTCACCTTATTGGCTTAGTGTCTGATGGTGGCGTTCACTCGCATATTGAGCATATTATTGCACTCATTAAATTATTAGCAAAAAACAATATTGAACCAGTTTTGCATATGATAACAGACGGCAGGGATACTCCTCCAACAAGCGCACCTACTTATTTGGATATTTTAGAAAAGCTATTTAACAAGTTACAAAAAGGTAC
>JBFWJP010000038.1:0-8968 GCA_050253135.1 Desulfurella sp.
GTAGTTTCTTCTGTGGAACCTAAAATATTTTGCGCTAGATCTTTTCGTTTGGAATGTATGGTTGAGACCAAATCAGCCCCGTCGTCCATTGTAATATTGGGTTTGTAATCTAAAACAGCATTTATATGGGAATAGTAAGTATTGTTATCTTCACCTTTTATAGCAAATGTTGGGATACTATAGTGTGTAACTAAGCTTGCTGCTACGTCATCTTGTGTAGAAAGTGGGTTTGAAGCGCATAGCACAACATTGGCACCACCTTCTTTTAGTGTAATCATGAGGTTTGCAGTTTCTGTCGTAACATGTAGGCACGCACCTATTGTTAGGCCAGCAAATGGCTTTGTTTTACTAAATTCTTCTTGAATAAGTCCAAGCACGGGCATTGACTGACTTGCCCACTCTATACGTTGTTTGCCTTTATCCGCTAAAGATAGATCTTTTACATCAAACATTATTTTCCTCACATATATTTCTTAAATTTATCTACTAAATCGGTTTTTTCCCAGCTAAATTCCTTTTCTTTTCTTCCAAAATGACCGTAGCTTGCAGTTTTTTTGTATATTGGACGCAGTAAATCCAGCGTATCAATGATGCCTTTTGGTGTTAAATCTAGGTTCTCTAAAACTGCTTTTTGGATTTCAGATTCTGGCAGCTTACTTGTGCCAAAGGTTTGAATCATAACACTTACGGGTTCTTCAACACCTATTGCGTATGCAACCTGCACCAAACACTTTTGAGCCATATTGCTTGCTACAATATTTTTTGCAATGTAGCGAGCCATATATGATGCGCTTCTGTCAACTTTTGTTGGGTCTTTACCGCTAAAAGCGCCACCGCCGTGTGGAGCCGCACCACCGTATGTATCAACAATAATTTTTCTGCCTGTAAGGCCCGTATCGCCTTGAGGGCCACCAATAACAAACCTGCCTGTTGGGTTTATGTAGAAATTTATATCTTTATCCCATAGATCTTTTGGTATGACATGCTCAATTACGCTTTCTACAATATCTTTTCTAAATCGCTCAAGCTCCACGTAGGGTTCATGCTGAGCAGATACCACAACAGCAGTAACTTTTGTTGGAATACCATCTTCATAGCGTACAGTCACCTGTGTTTTGCCATCTGGCCTTAAGTACGGCAAAATACCCTGCTTTCTTACATCAGCTAACCTTTTTGCTAGCTTATGTGCAAGACTAAGTGTAAGAGGCATTAGTTCGGCGGTTTCATTGCATGCATAGCCAAACATCATACCTTGGTCACCAGCTCCTACCCTGCCACCTTTTTTGGTAACGCCAATTGCTATATCTGGTGATTGTCTGTGAATTGATGTAAGCACAGCACAAGATTTATAATCCAAACCGTAATCTGCATTAACGTACCCTATTTCTTTAATCGTGTCGCGTACTACATCGGGTATTTCAACATAGCTTTCCGTTGTTATTTCACCAGCACACAACACTAAACCAGTCGTCAAAAGCGTCTCACAAGCAACCCTGCAATTTTTGTCTTTTTCAATAATGGCATCTAAAATTGCGTCTGATATTTGATCTGCTAATTTGTCTGGGTGACCTTCTGTCACTGATTCTGAAGTAAAATAAAACGACTTTTTCATGCGCACTCCTCATATTTTGGTGCCGAAGAGGGGACTCGAACCCCTATGGAATTGCTTCCACTAGACCCTGAATCTAGCGCGTATACCAATTTCGCCACTTCGGCACAAATTGTTGCAACAATTATATTGCAAATAACTATTTAGTCAAGAGAAGTATTTAAACTAAAAAAAATACTAACAAAAACTATTTATGTTGACATTGTAAAGAAAATAAATACATTTATAGAAGAGGTTTGTATGTTTGAGGATTTGGAAGCAAAATTAGCAAATGCATTGAAAAAAATTAAAGGTCAAGCGCTCATTACAGAACAAGATGCACTTGAAGTCCTTAAAAACATAAAGTTTGCTCTACTTGAAGCCGATGTAAACTACAAAGTTGTAAAAGAAATTGAGCAAGAATTAAAAGAAAAACTCGTTGGCAGACAAATTGAAAAAAACCTAACACCGTTTCAAACCATTGTAGATATTGTACACAAAGAACTCACACAGGTTTTAGGCGATGAAAGCTCAACGTTTGTAATCAACTCTAAACCTTTTGTTGTAATGCTCGTTGGGATACAAGGAAGCGGTAAAACCACAACATGCGCAAAGCTTGCAAGATTGCTTAAAAGCAAAGGCAGGCAGGTTTTACTTGTTGCTTGCGATATATATAGGCCGGCTGCGGTTAAACAGCTACAAACACTCGGTAAACAGCTTGATATCCCCGTATTTTCAAAAGAAAATACAAAACCTGAAGATATTGCGCTTCAAAGCCTAGAATATGCTAAATCAAACGGTCGCGATGTGATTATTGTCGATACAGCAGGAAGGCTTCAAATAGATGAGCAACTAATGCAAGAATTGGTTGTAATGAAAAATACAGTGCACCCAAATGAAATTATGCTTGTAGTAGATAGCATGATTGGCCAAGAAGCAGTAAACATAGCAAAAAAATTCAACGATGATGTGGGCATAAGCGGGTTGATTTTCACCAAAATGGATGCAGATGCAAGGGGCGGTGCGCTGTTATCTATCAAACGCATAGTAGGAAAACCCATTAAATTTATTGGCGTCGGTGAGAAAATATCAGACTTAGAACAGTTTTACCCAGATCGTATCGCTTCTAGAATACTAGGCATGGGCGATATCTTAACGCTTATCGAACAGGCAAAAAACCAAACAGACGAACAAGAGCAAAAACAACTCCAAAAAAAACTCAAAAAAAATCAATTTACATTGGATGATTTTTTAGGCCAACTAAAAAAGATCCAAAAAATGGGTTCAATTGCTAATATCATAAAGATGATACCGGGTTTAAACAAGGTAAAACTCTCAAATACAGATGATTTTGAAGTAGAATTAAAAAAAATAACGGCTATTATCCAATCAATGACCAAAAAAGAAAAAGAAAATTATAAAATCATAGATGCCAGTAGAAAAAGACGCATAGCAAAAGGCAGCGGCACTGATGTGCAAAGTGTTAACAAATTACTCAAACAATTTGAAGAAATGAACAAAATGATGAAAGGTCTTGATAAAAATAAAGCTTTGCATATAATGAAAAATCTTGGTAGAATGTAAATGGAGGTAAAACAGTGGTAGTTGTAAGGTTGACCCGACTTGGCAGAAAAAAACGAGCATTCTTTAGAATCGTATGTATGGACTCACGAAAAAAAAGAGACGGAAGTGCTTTGGATATCTTAGGGTACTATGACCCTCTAAAAACCGAAGACAAAGTTAAATTAGATATTGAAAAGTACAATGCCTGGATTCAAAAAGGCGCAAGACCTACAGAAGCAGTTGAAAATCTAGTAAAAACACTAAAGGGGTGACAAAATGAAAGAGTTAATTTCATGCATTGCTAAACGATTAGTTGATAACCCAGATAAGGTGGAAGTAAAGCAAATTGATGGTGAAAAAACAACAGTTATTGAACTTAGAGTTGATCACTCAGATCTTGGCAAAGTAATCGGAAAACAAGGCAAAACAGCCCGTGCCATGAGAACACTACTAAACGCGGTTTCTACAAAAATGGGCAAAAAGGCGGTTTTAGAAATTCTAGAATAAAAAATGAGGATTTACTTGTTAAGCATTTACCCTAAAGTTTTTGAGTCTATATTTGATGATGGAATATTAAAAAAAGCTAAGAAACTACAATTAGCAGAATTTGAGTTTGTAAATATTAGGGATTTTACTACAGATAAACACAAAACAGTTGATGATTGCGTCTACGGTGGCGGGCCTGGTATGCTATTAAAGCCTGAGCCGATCTACAAAGCCATTGATAGTATAAAATCCAAAGATAAAAATGTGTTTACAGTTATACTGACACCGGAAGGCAGTTTATTCACTCAAGAAAAAGCCAAGGAATACAGCAAAAAAGAATCTATAGCTTTTATTTGCGGCAGATACGAAGGGTTTGATGAAAGAGTTAAACTGCTAGCCGATGAAAAAGTATCCATAGGCAAATTTATAATAAGTAGAGGCGAGTTAGCAGCAAGTGTTATAGTAGATTCAATCGTAAGACTTTTGCCAGGTGTTCTTGGCAATCAAGAATCCCTTAAGGAAGAAAGTTTTGAAGGCGATTTTGTAGAGTACCCTCAATATACAAGACCTGCAGAGTTTAGAGGCTTAAAGGTTCCAGATGTATTGATTTCTGGAAATCACGCTATGATAGAAAAATGGCGCAAAGAACATTCAAAAATAACAAGAGAGGTTTGTGATGGATAAGTTAAAAGCATTTGAAGAAGAATTAACAAAGCAAAAGGAAGTGCCTAACCTTCGATCTGGTGATACGGTTAATGTACATATTAAAATCACAGAAGGTAAAAGAGAAAGGATTCAGGTTTTTAGCGGTATAGTTATCTCAAGAAGAGGCTCTGGTATAAACAAAACATTTACTGTAAGGAAAGAATCTTACGGCGTTGGCGTTGAAAAAATATTTCCTCTTTACTCACCAGTAATCGAAAAAATAGAAATTTTATCACGTGGTGTCGTAAGAAGAGCAAAACTATACTATCTAAGAGAAAGAAGAGGTAAATCTGCAAGAATCAAAAAGAAAATTACTTAATTTGCTTTTTGGCCAAAAGTGCGAACAGATAGCTTCAAAATATTTAGAACAAAAAGGCTATAGTGTAGTTGTACGCAATTTTAGATACAAGGGCGGTGAGATAGATATCATTGCCAAAAAAGGTGTGAGATTATCATTTATAGAGGTGAAAGGTCGGAAAGTTTTGTCTTTTGGAAGCGCAAAAGAAGCAGTTAATTACAAAAAACAAGAGCGCATAAAAGAAGGTGCAAAATTATTCATGCTGCAAAATAATTTAGACGAAAACTTATATAACATTAGCTTTGATGTTATATCCATAGAAAACAACTCCATAGAATGGATAGAAAATGCCTTTACCTAAAGGACAACACTTAATTAAAGATTTTGTTGATATAACAGTTGAAGATATAAACACAAGAACATCAAACGATTTGATATTAACATATAAAGACATACAAAAAATTCTAAACTACGAGCAGTTATTGGATTTAATTGACACAAAAGTAAGCCTCGATATGCATTGCGTTGATGGGTGGAGCGTTATAAATAACGAATTTGAAGGTATTAGCTTAAATAAAATTATCAGCATTCTTGATGTTTCAAGCTTTAAATATATAGGTTTAGAATCAAACGGTGGGTTTAAAAGCTTCATCTATAAAGATGACTCTATAGATAGCTTTTTGTGCCTAAAATTAAACGGAAAACCTCTAAGCATACCTAGAGGTTTTCCTATGCGCTTTGTAGCTCCAAAGCTATATGCTTACAAATGGGTAAAATACCTAAAAAAGATAACTTTTACAGATGAAAAGCCCTATGGGTATTGGGAAGACAGAGGATACAGCGCAAGGGCAAGAGTGTACCTGCAAGAGCGCTTTGAAAAAGATTGATCTTGAGTATAATTAAAAAGTTTTGTAGTAATTTATTTTTTTTGCTCTAATATATAAAAATATTGTTATTGAGCTTACAAATTACTTCATTGACTTTTTAAACCATCTAAAATATAATTTAGCTTGTGTGGGATTTATTTTTAGATTCATTTAAAAAAAAACTAGATATTGATGACATTGAAACGATCTCACTCATTGAAGCAAATAGCTTTAACAGCGAGCTTGTATCAATTACAATACCGAATGAAGAGGCGCGCCAGCTATTAAAAACTAAATACCGTAAAGAATTTAAAGAAACAATAGAGCAAATATTTGACAAGATACCAAAAATTGAATTTATAATAAAAAAAGAGCTAAAATCAAACCTAAACTCAAGGTATCAATTTTCTAATTTTGTTGTTGGGCCTAATAACCAGTTAACATACGCAGCAAGTTATGCAATCTCAGAAAGCTTAGGTAAAGCGTATAACCCTTTATTTATATATGGTGGTGTAGGACTTGGTAAAACACATATCCTCCATGCCATTGGAAACCATATAAAAGAAAAAAACCCAAAAACAAAAGTTTTATACATATCCAGTGAAGAATTTACAAACGAGCTTATAAACTCCATACAGTATAAAAAAATGACCCAGTTTCGAAATAAGTTTAGAGAACTAGATTGCTTACTTATAGACGATATTCAGTTTATATCAAAAAAAGAACGCACAGAAGAAGAATTTTTTCATACATTCAACGCTCTATATGAAAATCAAAAGCAAATAGTTATGACTTCAGATAAACCACCAAGCGAGATTAAAGAAATCGAAGACAGACTAAAGTCGCGATTCAATTGGGGATTAATTGTAGATATACAACCACCAGAACTCGAAACACGCATGGCAATAATAAGAAAAAAAGCCGAAAATTACAACTTAAATCTATCCGATGATATAGTAGAATTTCTAGCCAAAAATTTCGAAACAAACGTTAGAGAAATCGAAGGTGTCATCGTAAAAATCAACGCTTATTCTTCACTATTTAAACAAACTATAAATATAGAGTTTGTAGAAACGATACTACAAGATGTAATAGAAAGAAAACAAAATACACTTAATGTAGAAAACATACAGGAAGTCGTAGCAAAGCACTTTAATATTACAAAAGATATGATGTTATCAGGAAAAAGAGATAAACATATAATCCTACCAAGGGAAATAGCTATATTTTTATCAAGAAAACTCACACAACACTCACTATCAGAGATAAAAATTAAATTTAACATGAAATCCCATGCTACAATCATTAATTCATGCTCAAAAATTGAAAAAGAAATAGAAAAATCCTCTCAACTCAAAGAAACTATAGAAAAAATTGAAAAAAACATAAAAAATGTTTAAAACATTTTCAAAAATTGTCAAAAAATACAAAACTTACTCAGCACAGCAGTTAATCAAAGTAGGCTTTTCAACATTACTAACAGACTTTTCAACAAACACCTGCATATTTTTTTATTATAAAAACAAACGAAAATGGGATTTTGAACAAACAAACACACTTTATTACTGTTATTATAATTTATTTATTATATTATTTAGAAGAGTAAAAATTATTCACAAATCATGTATTTAAACAACATATCTATCTTGAATTTTAGAAACTATAAGTATTTTACAAAAACATTCAGCTCTCAAGTAAACATAATACAAGGAGCCAACGCATCAGGAAAAACAAACCTACTAGATTCTATCTATATACTGCTTAATTCACATAGTTTTATAAAAAAAAACTATATAAATAAATATAAAGAGTCAACCATAAAAGGTACTATAAAAAAAGAAATTACATATAATATAACAATCACTCTTGGAAAAAACAAAAAATCACAAATCAATTCAAAAACGCATACTCTAAAAGATTTTAAGTTATTATTTCCTTCTATAATTTTTTCAATAAAAGATTTTTTTAACTTCAATGAAAAAAAATACATACTTTCTTTAATCGATAAATTTTCTTTTATAGAAAACCCAAATATAATAGAAAATATAATAAGTATCATAAAACAATTAAAACTTAAACGCATACTATTCGAAAAAAAAGATTTCAACACAATAAGAATAATAAACAAAAACATAATCGAAAATATGCAGATAATACAAAAAAAAAGAGATTATTCGGTTCACACAATAAACTCATACCTTCAAAATCAAAACATAATACCTAAAAAAATACAAATGCAATATAAACCTATACCATTTGATGAAAAAACCGCTAGCCTTGAAATACAAACTAAACACTGCATATTTACACCCTACAGGGATTCAATTGAGATACTGCTTGACGAAAACAATATTTTTAGCTATTCTTCACTAGGTGAGAAAAAAATGGTTTTATTTTCTTTAATAATGTCTTTGGCTGAACATTACAATAATTTAAACAAATCACCTATTATTTTAATCGACGATCTAGAAGGGGATATCTCTAATATAAACTTACAAAAAATGATAGAAAAAATTGTATCGTTAAATAACCAGGTTTTTTTAACAACACTCGGGTCTATCAATATAAAAAACGCAAACATAATTGCTTTAAGTGAGGACATATGACAGCTAATTATACAGCAGAATCCATAAAAATATTAAAAGGATTAGATGGTGTTAGAAAAAGACCAGCAATGTATATAGGAAATACTGCCACAGAAGGTCTTCATCATCTTATTTATGAGATAGTAGATAATTCCATAGATGAAGCAATGGCAGGTTTTTGCAATAAAATAGAAGTAATTATACATAAAGACAACTCAGTTACTGTTAAAGACAACGGTAGAGGAATACCTACAGAAATACACAAAGAAGAGAATATCCCAGCAGCTACATTAGTACTAACCACACTACATTCTGGCGGTAAATTCGATAACAAAAGCTATAAAGTATCAGGTGGTCTACACGGTGTAGGTATAAGCGTAGTAAATGCCCTATCATCATATTTAAAAATTGAAATCCACAGAAATGGTTTTGTTTTTGAACAGGAGTTTACAAGAGGAATTGCTATAAACGAATTAAAAGCAACGCATCCAACTAGTAACACTGGCACTACTGTTACATTTAAACCAGACGATTTAATTTTTAGTACAACAGAATTTAACTACGAAGTATTAGAAAAAAGACTCCAAGAACTAGCTTTTTTAAATAAAAATGTCACAATAAGCATAAAAGACGAAAGAACAAATAAAAATAATACTTTTTACTATGAAAATGGCATTGTGGATTTTATTAATCATTTGTGTAAAAATAAGGAACCTTTACTTGAAAACCCTATTTTAGTAAGTGTAAATTATGAAAATACACAACTTGAATGTACATTTACATATACTAAAAATTATGAATCAAATGTTTTATCATTTGCAAACTCTATATTATCTCAAGAAGGTGGAACACACCTTTCTATCTTTAAATCTGTAGT
>JBFWJP010000039.1:0-8967 GCA_050253135.1 Desulfurella sp.
ATGATTTTATTGTCATTAGTGAATAAATGAACGTTAATATTGTGTGGTTTTGCATATTTTATATAGTTTGTAACAGCTTCTTGGATTACTCTAAAAATACAGATTGAAATTTCGCTATTTAATTTTGATGTATCAAGTTTTGTAACATCTAAATGGATATTAAAACTCGCGTTTTTTTGCAAGTTATTTACGAAATTATTTAAAGCAGAAGAAAGACCTAGCGTATCTAATGTAATTGGTCTTAAACTAAAACATATATCGTGTATATTTGATAGCTCATCTGATATAAGATTGCTTAAAGAGGTAATTTCGTTGTTATAACCAATATTTCTTTTTAACATATCAAGTTGAAGTTTTATATACACCAGTGTCTGAGATAGCTGATCATGAAGTTCTCTGGCTATTTTCTTTTTTTCTTCTTCTTGAATACTTATTAATCTTTTTATAAGGTTAGATATTATACTTTGTTGTTTTTTTATCTCCTCCTCGTGCTTTTGTAGGTTATAACTCATTAAGTTGAACGAATTGAATAATAAGCCAATTTCATCATTTTTTAGTAGTTTATTAACCTTGAGTTGATGGTATTCGCCATTATGTATAATTAATTCTATAGCTTTACGAAGTTCTTTTATTGGTTTTATAAACGTATTTAAAAAGATGATAGATATTAAAATAAGCACGAAACCACCAAACAAAAAAAGTAAAATTATTTTTTTTAAAAAGTCTAAAAAAAATAGATCAGCATCTCTCAAGGATACTCCAATTAGTATGCTAGATAAATTATTTATATTTGTTTTAGTTAAATATAATCTGGTATTTTCTAACCTTACAATCTTTTTATCTTTCACTGAAAATAAATAACTATATTTGTTTTTATTACATAAAATCTCACCCGTTTGAGTTTTTACACAGGCAACTTTTATAAATGGGCTACCTACAATTGTAGCGTGTAGTATGTTTTGAATTCTTTTTATATCGTGTTCCTTTAATGGATTAGCTAGCTCCATTTTTAGCTCTTGCGCCTTTCTTTTGCCAAAACCTTCAAAAAGTTTATAATAGCTACTTTGGAATTTACAATATTCAAAAAGTACTAGAGCAACGCTTGAGATTAAAATGAATATTAAACTCAGCAATATAACTTTATAAAATAAAGATATTCTATATTTTTTAATCACACAAAAATTTTAGTAAGAGGCAATTTCTTTTTTTATAAAATCTACACATTTATTTTCAAAATACCCATTAGATTGAACCATATATTCAGCGTTGCGAGTTCTTGAGGTTATTATATAGTATTTTGGTATAAATTCTAATAGGGTTTTATTTTTTACCTGTGTAGCAAATATTACTATATAAAAATTCCAAGCCACAATCCCATTTAATGCAGAATTATCTTTTGTGTATTTAGATATTTGTGTAGGTAAGCTTGTAGAATAATATTGAGCTACATTAGAGGATATATCAACTTCCAAAAGCCCTTCCTTAAGGCTAGAGTGTTTAATATGATAATTATTGAACTCAACAAATTTTAGTAATGCTTGCCATACTTCATTAAAAGGTGCGTTTATGAAGACTCTTTCTCTTATTAAATGTGTTTGTTTGTATGTTTTTGCGTTATTAATAGATACATCGTTTAATTTAACTTCACTCGTTTTTGTTTTGTATTCTTCTTTTATTTCTTCTCCACTTTTCTCTTTAGGTTTTTGAAATAAGTAAGGTGAATTTGTGTGTGGATATACAAGACCATTTTCTGCGCCCGCAGAGCAAGATGATACAACAAAACCCGATAATATTGCAAATAAGAGTTTATGCTTCATAAAAACCTCATTTTTTAAGTGTATGCAAAAAAGCTGATATATCTTTTATGTTTTGCACGTTATTGAGTTGTGGGTTTGATGACTTTACTGGTTTCATCATGCCAACATTATTAAGAGCCCACTCAATTTTTTTAACAGATTGATCCACAATGTTTGGACCTATGTTTCCCTGCGCATTACTGCCGTGGCATGGTGCGCAAATAGATTCAAATAGTTGTTTCCCATGTTGAATATTAGCTGCTCTAGAAGCACCAGGAGTAGCCAGCATTAACCCAACAAAACAAAGTAAATACTTTTTCATACAAAACCTCCTTAAGTTACTTATTTAGTAAAAATATACATTTTTATGGATTTTTAAATAAGAAATAGTTGATTTTTTGTAGGAATTTTTATTACAACCCCCTGTATGCTGGGGGTTGTATATTAAGAGGAGGCAGGCTAAGTATAAAAAAAGTTAGAAAGCGTATTGTAACATCACTCTTGTTGTATCATAATCAGACGCGCTTCCACCGCTAGCTGCAACATCAGGGTTATCTTTATTGTAAACATCTTCTTCGAGTCTTAAATTGACATTTTGGTAAGGATACCACGAAAGGCCTATTGCTTCACCTGATACATTTAAGTCTTTTAGCTCAGATGAATGCTGGTAGGTATATTTTGCATATATACCATAGGTTCTATTGTAGTAATAGTCTGCATTAATGCTAAAGTTATTAGCAGCAACAGCAGAACCGTTAATTAGTTGTCCGTTATAAATATCATGCCCATAGAAAGAGCCATTTCTATCGTGTATAAAAGAAGCAAATATTTCAAAAAGATTGTGTGAATCTATGTACTGTAATTGACCATCAATACCATATTCTCTAACTGCATCAGAGTATTCTCCATTGCCTGGAGCCTCGCTAGCTGTTATGTTTTCATGCCCGAAGTATCCAAACGTTCCAATTTCTGTATAAATGTGATCAAATTCTGGAAAGAAATAAGCTAATCTTCCGTATTCATCTACATTAGATGTTCCATCAAATGTAGCACTGCCAGACCCAGGATCAGTTAAAGCAACATAACTTGGTGAAGTTTTTCCTACTTGACCGCTGGTTGGGTGATATAAGCCAAAGGCAGCATATAACCCACCATGTGTAAAACCTCCAAGCATAGCATAAATTTCACCACCCTCTAAAGGAGATGGCGCAAAAGCTTCAAAAAATCTGTTTCTTGAACTTATACCTCCGGAAAAACCATGCAATAGTGCGCCCCAATTGCCAACTGAGTTTGTTGGATCACTAAAGCCCACCATATCTTCACCCCTTAAGCCAAATGTTAAATTATATGGTCCCAGTTTCTCATTTGGACTAACCAATGCCAAATCAAACCCTCCTAATGTAAGAGAGCCGCCTTCGTCGTTAATACCTGTTAGTTCGGTAAAGGTGCCTATATTTGGGGCTATTTCACCAGCAAAATACAAGCTTGAACCTTTGACCCAATTAAATTTTGTTTTACTTGGAACATTTGAGCCACCCTTCATGTGCGAGTATTGTGATTTTACGCGCAAAGAAAGCATTGGGATCTGATTAACTGCTAAGTTTGGCAAAAATCCTTCTTCTTTGGCTTGTTGCTTGTATTGATTGCGGGAGAATTTTATGAGTTTAGAGTAATCGTAAGTATAGCCGTGAAGTTTGAAATCTCTACCAAAAGGTGTCAAATGAGGAAATACTGTGTGACATACGTCGCAGGATAAACCAGTTTGACGCGAAAATGAAGGAATGGCTCTTGCTTTTTTTACGAAGCTTAGTGTGCTTAATGCCACTATCAGCAAAAATAGCAAGAAATCCTTAAACTGTAAGTTTCTTGACATAAACTTACCCCCTTAAATAAATTTTCTAATATCATAAGCTCTTGGTGTTTTTTTAAAATCAGAGCTAATTTATTTCTGTGTAAGAGTAAATAATTTACCATGTAAGAAAAATATGTTACTATTGTTCAATAGTTCCTATTGACAAATGAAAGATAAAATGTTATCAATAATTTAGTATATAAGTAACTTTTGAGGTGTTAAAATGAAAACAGAAACCATTTTGCTTCATTATGGCTATGAGCCAGATGGGAATAAATCTCAGGCAATACCTATATATCAAACTTCTTCTTATAGGTTTGATTCTATACATGATGCGTATGATTTATTTAATTTAAATAAACAAGGTTATATCTACACAAGAATCAACAATCCTACAGTACAGGTTTTGGAAAATAGGCTTGCTGCAATGCATAATGCAAAAAGTGCAATTGTTGTGGCATCCGGCCAAGCGGCTATTGTATATTCAATTTTAAATTTAGCATCATCAAAAGATAATATAGTAAGCAGTAAATATTTATATGGTGGCACATATAATTTGTTTAAATATACACTAAAAAAATTCGATATAGAAGTTAGATTTGCGCAAACAAATGACCCTCTTGATTTTAGTAAACTTATAGATGATAAAACCAAAGCTATATATGTCGAGTCTATTGGTAATCCTACAAATAGAATAGTTGATTTTAAAAAATTATCTTTGATTGCTCATAATAACAACATACCATTGATAGTGGATAACACGGTAAGCCCAATAATATTCAATCCCTTTGATTTTGGAGCAGATTTAGTTATATATTCTCTAACAAAATTTATAAGTGGAAATGGTACAACTATTGGTGGTGCAATTATAGAAAAGGACGATTTTGATTGGAGTAACTCTAAATTTAAAAATGAGTTTAGCTTTGATGAATCCTACCATGGTTTGTCATACAATGAAAAATTTAAGGATGCAGGTGTTTTTACTACAAAAGCTAGATTGCAGCTGTTAAGGGACATTGGCGCTTGTGTTTCACCATTTAACGCATTTTTAATTCTGCTGGGCTTAGAGACTTTGCCTCTTCGAATCGAAAGACATTGCGAGAATGCTTTAAAAGTAGCAAGTTTTTTATCTAAGCACCCATCAGTTAGCTGGGTAAATCACTTGTCTTTAGAAAATCACCCTGATTATAATCTTGCCAATGAGTACTTTAAAAGAGGATTTGGTAGCATAATAGGCTTTGGCATATTAGGTGGTTTTGAAAAAGCAAAAGCTTTTGTTGAAAACTTAAATTTAATCATTCATTTAGCTAATATAGGCGATGCAAGGAGTTTAATCATACATCCTGCAAGTACAACGCATAGCCAACTAAGCGAAGAAGAGCTTAAAAAAGCCCAGATAGGAAAAGATTTTCTGAGATTATCTGTAGGGATTGAGCATGTTGACGATATTATTGAAGATATAAAACAAGCTTTGGAGAAAATATGAGCGTAGTTATGTCTGTAAATATAAGCAAAACTAAGGGTATTCCAAAAGAACCTTTAGAAAAAGTCATTGCAATAAAGAATTATGGTTTATTCGGTGATGCACATGCTTGCAAAAACTCTAACAGGCAAATAAGTATTTTAGATTTTGATAAAATCCTTGCTTTTAACCAAGATCTGCCTTTTGGGTCGTTTGCTGAAAATCTTACCGTAAAGGGGTTAAATAGTAAATTTATTTTTGTTGACTCCATAATAAAAATTGGGAATACTATAATAAAAGTTACGCAAATTGGCAAAACTTGTCACGATACTTGCAATATAAAAAAGCTTTTAGGCTCCTGTATAATGCCAAAAGAAGGAATTTTTGGCGTTATTTTAAAAGGTGGGCTTATAAAACCCAATATGATTATTGAGGTAGTAAAATAAATGGAGAAAATTTTTATAATAGATAGCCCTCTTGAGCTTGAGTGTAAAAAAACGCTGGATCCTCCAATATATATAGCTTACGAAACGTATGGTAAACTAAACGCAAATAAAACAAACGCAATACTTGTATGTCATGCATTAACAGGTAGCGCTTGCGCTTATTCTGAGAGTACCAGCAAAAAAGGTTTTTGGGATATATTGATAGGCCCCAACAAGGCACTTGATACCAATAAGTATTTTATAATTTGTTCTAATGTTTTAGGTAGCTGTTATGGCTCAAGCGGTCCAAGTTCTATAAATCCTAAAACTAATAAACCTTATGCTCTAGATTTTCCTTTTGTAACAATAAAAGATATGGTTGAAGCACAAAAGTTGCTCATTGAGCATTTAGGTATAGAAAAATTATTGTGCGCAATTGGAGGCTCAATGGGAGGTATGCAGGTATTGCAGTGGGCAAAAAGCCATCCGTCTATGGTTAAATCTGTAGTTGCGATAGCCACAACATATAGACATAATGCTGTTCAAATTGCATTTAATGAAGTAGCAAGGCAGGCTGTTATAAACGATCCTGAGTGGAATAATGGAAATTATTATTCACGAGGTTTTCCAAAATATGGACTTGCTGTAGCTAGAATGGTAGGTCATATTACTTATTTAAGTCAAGATTCAATGCAAAAGAAGTTTGGCCGAAGTCTAGTAAACGACAAAGTAGAATTCAATTTTTCTGTTAATTTTCAAGTGGAAAGTTACCTACGCTACAAAGGCGAACAATTTACTCAACGTTTTGATGCTAATTCATTCTTATACCTTACAAAGGCAATTGATTATTTCGATTTACAGCAAGACTACCCTACATTAGAAGATGCCATAAGTTGTGCAAAAGATGTAAAATTTTTAATCATATCTTTTTCATCTGATTGGCTTTACCCAAAAGAGCAATCTAAGCGTCTGGTGAACGCTTTAGAATCCATTGGTGCTAATGTAAGTTATCGGAATATAAATTATGAGTATGGTCATGATTCTTTTTTACTAGAAAGCACAGAGCAAAATTTTATTATCGGTAATTTCTTAAGGTTTGTATGAGAAAGGATTTTAAGATAATGTTTTCGCTTATTAATAATAATTCAAAGGTGCTTGATCTAGGGTGTGGTAGCGGTGAGTTGCTTGAGTTATTGGCTAAGAAAAAGACTATAATAGCTAAAGGTATCGAAATTAACCCCCAAAAAGCTTCAGAAAGTATTGCAAAAGGCATAAGCGTTTACGAAGGAGACATGTTCGAGGTGCTTCCAAATTATAAAACCAAGTCTTACGATTATGTAATTTTAAGTCAAACACTTAGTGAAGTATCTGACCCGAAGACTATATTGTTTGAATCATTAAGGGTTGGGAGAAAAGTTATAGTAAGTTTTACAAATTTCGGGTATATTTCAAATAGATTAAGTATACTACTAAAAGGTAAGATTTCGCAAAAAGCATTTAGTGATTATTGTTGGTATGAGAGAAAATACTTTCATCCATTCAGTATTTTAGAATTCGAGCAATACAGTCTTCAAAACGACATAGAAATAATCAAAAAGGTTTTAATTTTTGAGCCTATTTTTTTAAAACACTACTCTAATTTACTTGCTAAACATGCGGTTTTTTTGTTAGAAGGTAAATAAAAAATTTTGCTGTTGACAAAAAGCCTTTTTATATATAAAATATAGTAAGATAGTAACTAATTATTTGGAGGTTTTATGAGGCGACTTGTTATTTTAGGTGGCGGAGCGGGTGGTACAATGATGCTTAACAAGTTTTATAATGTTTTGGATAGGAATGAATGGCAGTTTACTATTATTGATGAATATGAAACACACTACTACCAACCAGGGTTCTTGTTTATACCGTTTAATATGTATACAAAAAGAGATGTTATAAGACCCAAGCGTGATTTTTTGCCACCAGGTGTTGAGTTCATTCTTGAAAAAGTTAAAGTTATAGATCCAGAAAAAAACAGAGTAATTTTGGACAATAATGCAGTTGTACCTTATGATTATTTAATTATTGCTACAGGGTGCAAGATAGATCCAAATGAAACAGAAGGCTTGAATGATACTTTGTGGCACAAAAATATATTTGATTTTTATACAATAGAAGGGGCATTAAAGCTTGCAAACTTTTTTAGACATTTTGATGAAGGAAAATTGGTTTTGCATATCACTGAAATGCCAATTAAATGTCCAGTTGCTCCGCTGGAATTTGTATTTTTGGCAGATTGGTTTTTTACTAAAAAAGGTGTAAGGGATAAGGTTGAAATTAGTTTTGTTACACCACTTCCTGGGGCTTTTACAAAACCAAAAGCTGCAAGTGTTCTGGGAGATTTTTTACAGAAAAAAAATATACATTTGATCCCAGATTTTAGTATTGAGTATGTGGATAACAAGAATAAACAAATAGTATCTTTTGATGGGATAAAAGTAGATTTTGATTGCTTGGTAAGTATACCTACAAATAAAGGCGATAAAGTTATTGCCGAAAGTGGTTTAGGCAATGAGCTAAACTTTATACCAACAGACAAAGAAACGCTTCTTGCAAAAGGATTTAATAATATTTTTGTTATAGGTGATGCAGCTGATTTACCAACGTCAAAAGCGGGTTCAGTTGCGCATTTTGCTTCTGATATCCTTTTTGAAAATTTTTTGGATGTAATTGAAGGAAAACCGCCTAAAGCCAAATTTGATGGACACGCAAATTGTTTTATAGAATCAGGTTTTGGGAAGGGCATACTGATTGATTTTAATTACGATGTTGAACCACTACCCGGAAAGTTTCCATTGCCTGCCTTAGGTCCATTTTCGCTTTTGCAAGAAACCGCTATGAATCATTATGGGAAAATAATGTTTAGGTGGATGTACTGGAATTATTTATTAAAGGGTGTTGAGCTACCAATAGAATCTCATATGTCGATGGCAGGAAAGAGGGCGTAATATGGATGATATACAAGCAAAATTAAATGAAGTTAGTCAAAAGCTTGATATAGTTTTAGAAGAAGTATATGCTCAAAAAACCCATAGAAAATCAATGGAAGATTTAAATGCAGATGTAATGAAAATAGAAGAGAGCATATATGATATAGCATTAGAAAATCTCCAAGAAGTTTCTGAGTATACAGATATAGACAGTGTATTTTATTTTATAAAAAAACTTGCACGAAATATCGATAATCTAACAAAGCTGTTTAATAGATTGGAAAGCTTAATTGATTTTTGGGATTCTTTTGAGCCTTTAACAAGAGAGATTGCAATTTCAACTCAAGACTACTTGGATAATTTAGAAAAAATTGGTTATTTTTCCCTATTAAAGGAAATTAAAAACCTAATGGATAATTTAGTAAAAAACCTTACAATTGACGATGTAAATCGACTTAGCAAA
>JBFWJP010000040.1:0-8942 GCA_050253135.1 Desulfurella sp.
CCAAAAGCTTTCTGCATATTTTTTATTGATTTTAAAAACCAATCTGGGCTATAATACGGATTTTCTGCCTGCGCTACAACTATACCATCATCGTTTAAAATTTTATGTACATTAGCATAAAACTGACCGCTAAATAATCCTTCTGCTGCTCCAAATGGATCTGTTGAGTCAATGATAACTAAATCAAATCTTTCATCTGTATTTTTAACAAACTCTATGCCATCACCAATAATTACCTCAACACGCTCATCATTATAACCGCACGCAGTAAAATCTAAAAATTTTTTAGAATTCTCAACAACTACATCGTCTATCTCGACTTCTATTATTTTTTCAAAATCATACTTTGTTAATTCTCTTGCACTACCGCCGTCACCACCGCCAATTATTAATGCTTTTTTTCTACTCTTTAAAGATATTACAGCAGGTGCAGTAATCATTTCGTGATAAACAAACTCATCTTTTTCCGTTAGCATAACAAGCCCATCAAGCAACATTACCTTACCATATTGGTATGTTTCTATTATATCAAGCCTTTGATAAGTGCTTTGTTGCGTAGTAAGAATATTCTTTACTTTAAATGTTAAGCCTGCATCATTTCCATACTTTTCGGTAAACCATATCTCTGGGTTCATACCACCTCCTTTTTAATAAATAAAAAAGAAGGGATCAACCCTTCTTTTTAAACTAATTGAAGTAAAAGTTTTTATTTACCTTTTTCAGCTTTAAGTTTTTTAGCTATTTCAATGCCAGTTTCGTAGGCTTTCATGTTGAGGTCTAAAAATGCAGCAGGAACCCTATCCGCTATAGCTTTTTTTACATTCTCTTTATCAAAAATACCCGTTAATTCGACTGTCATGCCTACAGCTACAATATTAGCTGTAACAACATTACCAATATCGTATTTAGCAGTTTTAACTATAGGGTAACCATACACATCCCATTTTTTATGATCTTCTTCTGGAACATTGACAAGACCACTATCTACTAAAACTATTGCTCCATCTTTTAAATCTTTTTTGTACATATCGTAGGTTCTTTGATCAAGTGCAAGCAAAAAATCAATATGCGTTGCTTCTGCAAATTGGATTGGCTCATCTGAGATTATTACATCGGCTTTTGTTGGACCACCACGAACCTGCGATGTATAAGTGGGAACTTGTGTAGCGTATTTATTTTCATAATAAACTGCTGTTTCTGCTATAATAGTGCCAGCAAGCATATTACCTTGTCCGCCTATACCAACGAATCTTAATTCATAATGCAACCCCATTTTAATCTCCTTTAAGCCTTAGCTTGAGCTTTTTCAATAAGCTCTTTGTAGCTTTGAGTGTATTCTTTTTTCGTAGAATCATCAACAAAAATACCCGTTATATATTTACCCTCAAGCTCTTCTTTGGAAAGCTTTGCGGCTTTTGCCTGACTAATTGTAACGCTCTTAATATAATCTACTAATTTTACTGGATCTCCAAATTTATTTCTCCTACCCCACTGTATGTGGCAATTTGATAGCGCATCAACAACACTTGTACCTTTATGTTCAAGTGCTTTTTTTATGTAGTTTTTTAATATTACAGGTTCCGCCACAGAACCCCTTGCTACAAAAGTTGCGCCAGCGCCTTTTGCAAGTTCTACTGCATCAAATGTTGGATCAATATTTCCTCTTGGCATCGTTGAAGCCTTTGTACCAGTAGGTGTAAGTGGAGAATACTGTCCACCAGTCATGCCATAAATCCAGTTATCAACAATTATTAATGTAATATCGATATTTCTTCTGCAAGCATGGATAAAGTGATTGCCGCCAATTGCTGTCATATCACCATCACCAGAAAACACTACAACATGCATATCTGGATGACACATCTTTATAGCAGTAGCTGCAGGTACTGCTCTTCCATGCAGTGTGTGAAGTGTATGAAAATTTACATAACCGGGACCCCTTGCTGAACATCCAATGCCAGATACCATAGCAACATCGTTATTTTCCCATCCAAGCTCATCTATTGCTGTCAATAATGCCTTTAAAACAGTACCATTGCCGCAACCAGGACACCAGTATAGCGGTAATTTATCCATTCTTAAATATTTTGAGTAATCAACACTCATTTAGATACCTCCTCAATTTTTTCGAGTATCTGCTGAGGCCTAATAGGAACTCCAGCGGCTAACAAAACGGTAAAAATTTCTGAGTTTCCTTTTACGGCTCTTTGTACTTCATACAGCATTTGACCTAAATTAATCTCGCTAACAATTATCTTTTTGAATTTCTTGCTTAAATCGCATACCTGCGCCTCTGGGAATGGCCATACTGTAATTGGTCTAAACATACCAACTTTAATACCTTTTGATCTAGCCTCATCAATGGCTACTCTTGCTGCTGTCGCATTTGTGCCATAAGCAATAACTAGCAAATCAGCGTCATCCATCATATAATATTCGAAACTTTCTATATCTTTTATATTGTGCATTATCTTGTTTATCATTCTTTCTTCATCTTCTTCAACTTTTTTGGAATCAACCGTTGGAAAACCTGTCTTGTCTTTATTTAAGCCAGTCATATGAAATTTGTATTTTTTCCAGTTTTCTTTGTTTGGTAAAGGCGGTATCATACCAAAGCGCTCTACGTCGTAAGGATAAAACTCTTCTGGTGGTACTGTTGGTTGTGTTCTCTCGATTATTTCAAAATTTGAAATATCTGGGATCTCAACCCTACCGTGCAGATGGGCAAGTACTGCATCCGTTAATAGCAAAACTGGTGTTCTGTATTTTTCTGCTAAATTAAAAGCTCTGATTGTTTCTGTGTATGTTTCAATCAAGGTTGATGGCGCAAGTGCAATAATCATATGATCACCATGCGTACCCCAGCGTGCCTGCATGTAATCAGATTGTGACACACGGGTTGGCAAACCTGTTGATGGTCCGCCTCTCATAACATCAACTATAACCAGAGGTAACTCCATCATACATGCAAGTCCTAAACCTTCTTGTTTTAAAGACAAGCCAGGACCACTTGTGGCAGTCATTGATTTATAACCAGCATAACTGGCTCCAACGGCTGCTATTACACTTGCAATTTCATCTTCAAATTGCATAAATACGCCACCAACTTCTGGCATCCTTTTAGACAAATGCTCAGGAATTTCACTTGAAGGCGTTATAGGATATCCTGCATAAAACCTACAGCCAGCAGCTATAGCGGCTTCCGCTACTAACTCATTACCATTTACTATCTCTACGTTAGACATCTTTCCCCCTTATTTGGATTTTGTTATCAAGCTTCCTTTGCTATCTTTAAATGTTAACTCTAAGCCAATATCTACTACGTCAATTGCGAAATGAGGACAAGAATTTTCGCAAAATTTGCATCTAATACAATCCTCAGGTCTTGCTACTTTGCACATAGCACCAGTCCAAACATGTAAATCTTCTACAAGCTCAAGCACATTTTTTGGGCATACTTTAATGCATATGCCACAAGCAGTGCATAAAGCTTCATTTACTACAACAGGTAATCGCTCTTCTGCCATCTTTCTCTCCTTCTTTTTAAATTAAATTGCATCTATTATATTATTTAATGTTTTGCTTGGTCTCATAGCAACAGACAGTTTGTCCTCATCTGGGAAGTAATACCCATTTATGTTAGCAGGCTTTCCAGCAGCTGCCTTAAATTCTTCTATAATTTTGGATTCGTTTTCGCCTAATTCTTTTGCTGGTTTTAAAAACTTAGCCTGTAAATCCTTATCATCACTTTGACCTGCCAAACTTTCAGCCCAATATTTTACAAAGTAATAATGCTGACCCCTGTTATCTAATTCTCCGGGTTTTCTTCCTGGCCACTGCTTGTTTGCTAAAAGTTTTGTAAGTGCAATCTCTGACGCATCTGCCAAAACCTTTGCTTTTTTATCACCGTACTTTTCCTCAAAAAACCTTAAAGCAGTAGTAATGGCTGTAAATTCTGCAGTAGAATCCCACCTTAGATGACCTTGCTCAATAAATTGCTCAACATGCTTTGGTGCAGAACCACCAGCACCAGCTTCAGATACCCTACCACCTGCAAGTAATGGTATTATAGAAAGAACTTTTGCGCTTGTGCCAACTTCTAGGATTGGGAAAAGATCCGTTAAATAATCTCTAAGTACATTTCCTGTTACTGCTATAACATCCTCACCTTTTCGAACTTTTTCTACCGTAAACCTCATTGCTTCTTGAGGCTTTAGTATTCGAATATCCAGACCATTAGTATCATAAGCTTTCAGATACTTATTAACTTTTTTAATTAATTGAGCATCATGAGCTCTATTTTCATCAAGCCAAAATACAGTAGAGTTGTTTGTCTGCTTAGCTCTTTCTACTGCAATTTGTACCCAATTTTCTACAGCTGCATCCTTTACTTGGCAGCCTCGCCAAATATCTCCTTTTTTAACAACGTGCTCCATAAGAACATTGTTGTTTTCATCTACAACTCTAAAAGTACCATTTGATTGAACGATAAATGTTTTATCGTGTGAACCATACTCTTGTGCCTTCATAGCCATTAAGCCAATATTTGTAACTGAACCCATAGTAGTTCTATCAAATTGACCATTTACTTTGCAATCTTCTACAATTTCTTTATACATCGTTGCATAGCTTCGATCTGGTATGACTATTTTGACATCACTTGGTTTACCGTCTGGTCCCCAGGCTTTACCACCATCTCTTACTATCGTAGGTAGTGAGGCATCTATAATAACAAGATTTGGCATATGAAGGTTAGTAATACCCTTATCTGAGTCTACCATAAATAATGGGGGATTTTTATCATAAACTGCCTGTATATCTGCCTCAATTTCTTTTTGTTTATTTTCAGGCAATCTTTTAATCTTAAGGTATACATCTGCAAGACCATTGTTAGGGTTTACACCAATTTCTTTAAATGTCTGTTCGTGTTTTGCAAAAACATCCTTATAGTATTCTTTTACCGCAAAACCAAACATAACAGGATCTGATACCTTCATCATTGTTGCTTTTAGATGTAGTGACCAAAGTATACCTTCTTGCTTTGCCTTATTTATTTCTTCACCAAAGAATTTTTGCAAAGCCTCAACATCCATAAATGTTCCATCAAAAACTTCCTTTTCTTGCAATGCAAGTTCTTTGAGGACTTGAGATTTGCCAGTCTCGTCGGTAAATTCGATTTTTATTTTTGTTGGTTTTTCAATGGTAACTGATCTTTCATGCTCATAAAAGTCACCACCACTCATATGTGTAACATGTGTTTTAGAATCTTTACTCCAAGGCTTCAATGGCAAACCCATAGCATCTGGAAATTTCTTTGCACTTTCTTTTACAGACTTAGATATGGCTCTTATGTTGTTGCCTTCCCTTAACACAGGATTAACGGCACTACCTAATACTTTTGAGTAGGTATCTTTGATTTTTTTCTCTTCTTCTGTTTTTGGCTCTTCTGGATAATCTGGCACATTGTAGCCTTTATTCTGCAATTCTTTAATTGCAGCAACCAACTGCGGAATAGAAGCACTAATGTTAGGCAATTTTATAACATTAGTATCTGGTAGCTTAACCAAATCAGCAAGTTCAGCCAAATCATCTGGTACTCTCTGACTATCCTTTAGATAACCAGGAAAATTTGCAAGTATCCTGCCTGCAACTGAAATATCCTTAATCTCTACACTAATACCTGCAGCTTTAAAAAATTTTTCTACCGCTGGCAATAGCGAAAACGTTGCCAAATAAGGCGCTTCATCGACCTTTGTCCAATAGATCTTAGCTTTGTCTGACATAGACCCTCCTAAAAATAATTTTTTAATTGTAGATTTATGGCTTTCTTTAATTTTACCTTCCCACCTCCCTTAAAATTTTAACGCATTTTATATGAAATATTATGCAATGTCAAGCGCGTCCAGTGCGCTTTTTCCTAATTTAATCAGCAATTATTAACTTATATTAACTTAGGTGAAAATCTTCATTTTTGCGTATACTCCAAGTTATATTTTTAGTCTCTTCAGTGTTAAATTGTAGGCAGCGTTTTCTAATGTATTATCAATCTCATTAATTTTTATGCCTAAACCATATCTATTTTCTATAGCTTTTAAAATAATGTAATCTGCTAGGTAGGGGTTTTTGGGCAACAATGGTCCATGTTGATAGCATGCAATTATATTCTTATACAGCGCACCTTCAGTTTTATCAAGACCGTTATTACCAAAACCAAATTTTACATAACCAAAAGGCTCAATGTTTTTCCCTAAAAAAGTTTGTCCACTGTGGTTTTCAAATCCCACAATTTTTTTTATTTCAAGGTTTAGTTTAGGATTTGTTTCAATTACTGTATTGCCAATCATACGCTTTTTTGAGCTTTGAGTGTAGACATCTAAAATACCAAGACCCTCGATTTTATTGTTATTTGAGTCTATATAATACTTACCCATTAATTGGTAAGAGCCGCAAATAAGCAGAAAAACTTTATTATTATCCACTTCTTTTATCAAAAAATCTAATTTATTTTGGCTAAAATGGTTCGATACCACCTCTTGAGCTTTATCCTGCCCTCCACCCCAAAAATAGATATCAGATGGATAAATACTGTCGTAAATATCGCTATAGTGGATTTTAACTTCAATATTTCTCCACTCGCATCGCTTTTGCAAAGCCAAAACATTTCCACTGTCACCATATGTACTCATAGTATTTGGAAAAAGAAAAGTAATATCCAATGAAATTTTTTTATCGTTCATAAAAATGCTTAAATCCATGTTTGCTTAAGTAATTTTTTAATTCCAATAAGGCTGTATATGTTAAAAAGATATGGTAGGTATCATTTTCAGATTGATTGATTTTATCAAAAAGCTCCTTATATGTATCAAAAAAAACAAACTTATTTATACCAATATCTTCATATTTTATTCTAAGTGCCATATCGTACATACGAGTTCCACCAAACATTATCTCATTTATATTGTCCTTAAGTAAACTAAAATTCACATCCCAAATCCATGAAACATCCTTTCCATCAGCTATATTATCGTTTAGTATAAAAACGAGATTTTTTTTGTTATTAGCAATGCTTGACTCTAAAGCTTGCGTGAATCCAACAGGGTTTTTTACTAAAATCAAAAAAATTTTTTTCTCTTTATATTTGATAAGCTCATACCTGCCAAAGCGGGATTTAAAATCTAGTATATTATGAGAAAGGTTATTTATTTCATAGCCAAGCTTTATGCAAACTAAAAACGAAGCTGCAATATTATAAACATTATATGCACCTTCAACTGGCATTTGTGTATAATAGGTATTGTCTAAATACTCTATCTCTACCTCTTTGGAATCTTTAAATATTTTTGCTGTTAAGTTAGGTTTTGGTCTTTTAAAATCACAATTTGTGCAAAAATAATCCCCAATATGGGAAAAATAACGTCTATTGTATTCTAACTTTCCTCCACAAACAGGGCAAAATAAAACATCTTTAAGATTATCTTGCGTTTCAGCGTAATCTGATACGCCAAAATACGAAACCTTTAAATTTTGTTTGTGAAACAAAGAAGCAACTGATGGATCATCTGCGTTTACTTTGTAATGTATATTTTTATTATTACTAATTAAATGACTCCATTTTTTCCTAATTGTATCTATTTCGCCGTATCTATCCAATTGATCCCTAAATAGATTGAGCATCACAATGTAACTTGCACTTAAATCTTGCACAATCTTTTCTAAAGCAAATTCATCACACTCAAAAACAAAATAGTCAAATTTTTCAGCTAGTTTTTTATCGAAAGATAGGTACGGTACTATTGAGCTAATAATTCCTCGTTTTAAATTAGAACCAGCATGATTATTCCCAATATTTTTATTTTCTTTTGTTAGCAAGTGGACAATTAAACTAGATGTGGTAGTTTTACCATTTGTGCCAGTAACTAAAATACAATTCTTTACTTCATCTCTAATTACCTTTAAAAAACCAGGGTTTAGCCTTTCAATAAAATAACCAGGTAAAGCGGTTGCGCCTCTATTTAACAAACCAGCAATCCTAGTTATTGCTTTAGCCCCTATAAGCGACAGCGTGTAGTTTATATCACTATCAAACAACATTAAAAAAACTAAGCCTGGGTGAGCAAACACTCACCCATCTAACCAATTAACAACCCTCTACTTTTGGTTTAGCTGATTTTGATGCAGATGATTTAGTTGTGCTGGGTGCAGCTTCCTTTTTCATTTCTTTGCTGCTTGATTTTGTAGCATTTGCAGATGTCGTTGCATTTGTGGCATTTTGTGTAGATGTAGCATTGCTTGTTGCATTGGCTGGAGCTGTAGCATTTGTAGCGTTAGTTACATTTGTGGTATTAGTAGTGTTTGTTGCGTTAGTTGTTGCCTCTTTTTTCTGACAAGATGCCAACGTTAAACTGCTTGCTAAAAATGCCGCCATTACTGCAATTTTAATACCTTTTGAATTCATGTTCCAAATACCTCCTAAAAAATATTTTATTAGTATTGTAGCTCTTAATATTTTAATGTCAAGTATATTCTGCTTGGATTTATACCGCATCTTCACCTTTTTCGCCTGTTCTAATCCTTATAGCTTCTTCTATGGGTATTACAAAAATTTTTCCATCACCAACTTTACCAGTTTTTGCATTCTCTATGATTTTTTCTATTACAGCATCAACTAGATTATCACTCACTACCACTTCGATTTTTATCTTTGGCAAAAAATCAACGATATACTCTGCACCTCTGTAAATTTCCGTATGACCTTTTTGTCTTCCATAGCCTTTAACTTCACTAATTGTTATGCCCTTTATACCAATTTCGTTTAAACCTTCTTTTACATTGTCAAGCTTGAAAGGCTTTATTATAGCTTCAATTTTTTTCATTCAACCCCCTTATATAGTTTAAGAATAAGATCAACTTCGCCTTTGGGAATATTTAATTGATCTGCGATT